>DUOL01000005.1 GCA_012838875.1 Bacteroidales bacterium
ACTATGCCACAACGATATAGCGAAGACTTCTTTGGGGAATAGTCGGATTGGTCAAAATGATAGAGAAAACTATAGGCTAACAACTGGAATGACTGCTTGAACTCGGAATTAGTAAAAATCTCTTCCAAATCCATGTCAGTGAACAACTTCTTCTCATCAACATAGCCTGTTTTATAGTCTAAAATAACAATTTTGCCATCTTCCTCCTGCACTCTGTCGACAAAACCAGAAAACGAAACCGCACAATTTTCCGCTTCAACAGTTGTTTTAAGCTCCATTTCCGCACCTATAAAATGTGGAATCGCTGACTCTTTAATCTCCTTTTCCAATTGTTTAAAATAGGCATTCAGATACTGTTTTACTACTTGATAGGCTAAATAAAACTTCCCTCTTTTCAAATCATTTTTGAAAATTTCTTCCTGCTTAAACGCATCAATTAATTTTTCATCAAGACTATTTTTATAATTGTCCAATATAGTGTGAGCTTCGTATTGCCGCTCTATAATCTCATTCAATAAATCTTCCAATACTTTGTGTATTACCGTGCCAATCACACTTCTTTCGATATTTTCGCTTACTTCTTGAGGCAACTCAATTTTCTCAATATATTGTAAATAAAACTGAAGCGGACAATTTATATAAGTTATTAGCTTCGTGGGCGAATAGCTAAATTCTTTCAATTTCTTAATAATTCGATTATCTTTTTTAATGCTAATGTCGTTTTGTAGCTGATTTTGGTGTGGGAGCAGAGACAATTTCCGTTTATTGATTCTTATTTTCTCTTCTAATTTTTGATTTTTAACTTCATATTCTAGTTGAGTAATAAAACGGCTCGGTTCAGCGAGCGAGTCCGTAGAATCATAATTATAAATCAGATGGATATTTTTGGCACGTTGTAACAATCGGAAAAAATGATAGGCGTAGATAGCATCTTTTTCGTGATAAGTGGGAAGATTAAAATGTTTTTTAATATCGAACAACAGTAGTGAATTTTCACTTTTCCCTTTGGGCAAAATACCTTCATTTACGGATAACATAATTACATTTTCAAAATCCAGCACGCGTGTTTCAAGCACTCCCATGACCTGCAATCCTTTATCGGCATCTCCTTTCATATCAATGGTTTTCCCCTCAAACGCTTTTTTAATAAAATATTCGAGCACATATACATCTATCTTATTCTTATCTTCAAAATTAGATAACAACAACTCTATATTCTTCAACTCTTTGACCACTAATTCTATAAAATTGTGATACTCTTTACGTGTCCTTCCTTTCAAAGAAACAAAGAAATTGACCAACACCGCCAGCAACTCTTCGCCATTTTCTTCAAAATCGGGCAAATCGAAATTGACAACTTTCGGAAAGTCGGCATAATCAAAGAAAACTCGATTTTTCTTTATAATTTCCTTCTCAATAAAGTGATTAAACGATTTAATACTCCCAAACAAAAAATCGTTAAGAACCGGATTTTGATAAAAGGCAATAATATCACGATAATAAAATTGTTTCTGCGGTGAATCGGGTGTTTTAAAACGCTCCGCATTTTTTAACAACGTAAGTATTGTCTCAATTAAATGATAAATGGGCAATGCTTGGAAGGGATAGCCCATCGTTAAATTGACATTACTACAGTCGTAAGCATGCACAAAAGGAATAAGTAAACTTTCGTCCGCAAGCACCACCGCTGTTTTATCTAACTCTTTTTCAGTCATTTGGGACAAAATTAAGGTTGCGTACATCACTTGATTTACCTGTTTTGCAACCCCAACAATAGAAATTTCCTTATCAATATGCGTGTAATGTTCTCCAATCTTAACCTTCTCATCAAGATTGATTTCTTTTAACATGGAAGAAATAAACGGTGAAATAGTATTTTTTTTATCTTTTTCGAAATAGAACTTATCCAAATCAAAAATAAGTTTGGTATTACATTTTTCTTGAAAATAGCGTATAATTTTCAATTCTGCCGGTGAAAAGGCGTTAAATCCGACAAAATAGTAGTGCGTAAAATTTAATTTTTCGGCATAATTAGCAATATTTTGCGCCACATCGCGGTAGATAAGTCCTTCGTATGCCCGTTTTTCGGCAATTAACGCCTGAGTGTATTTCGTATAAATATCTCCCATCTTTTCATAAAAACGAAGATATTTCTCTTGATTTTTCGATAAATTCTCATTTAAAAAAGAGGTTTCAAGCTCTTTAATATTAGCAAGATTGGTAAACACCTCCGTAGCATCGAGTAAATATAAATCTATCTCATTAATATCTTTCAAAAAAAGTGTCCCCCAAGATAGGAAAGCACTAAAATCTTTCGTATTAAGGTCGGGGAATTCTTGGCAGGAATTATAAAGTGAGAGCAAAAGTTGATTTTCATCTGCAATTTTCAATAGAGACAAGGTATTAACAAGCTCGTTAATTGTCAGAATTTGCGGTAAAAAGGAAGTTTTTGCAATCTTTTGACTTAATATTTTTTGCAAAACTCGCTTTGCACGCTGATTAGGAATAACAATAAGAGTATCTTCAAGTTTATGTTCTTCTTGTAAAATTATATCTGTTATCTCTGCTAAAAAGGACATTTTTTATTATTTTATTATTCATACAAAAATATCAAATTATAAGCAATTACGACAAGTAAATAATGTTATTTTTGCTTTTTAGAATAAAAAATAAATTTTGTGGCACAAACAGAGATAACATACGGACTTCGGGCGGTCAGTGAAGCCATTGACAGTGAGAAAGTTATAGATAAAATTTTCATTCAAAAGGGATTAAGCGGCGATTTATTCAAGCAATTATTTTACAAAATTCGTCAACATAAGATTCCGTTTCAGTATGTTCCGATTGAGAAACTACAGCGTTTCACTCGTGGAAATCATCAGGGGGTTGTAGCGTTGCTGTCTGCTATTGAGTATCAAAGCATATATGATATTTTGCCGCAAATCTACGAAGCCGGGAGGATGCCGTTTCTCTTAATGTTGGATAAAATCACCGATGTTCGTAATCTCGGTGCTATTGCGAGGTCTGCCGAATGTGCGGGGATTGATGCCATCATCTTGCCCTTAAAGGGTGGTGCGGCATTGAACGAAGATGCCGTAAAAACTTCAGCCGGAGCATTACATAAAATTGCTGTTTGCCGTCACTCAAATCTGGTAGAAATAATAACTTTTTTACAAGAATCAGGATTAGAGGTTGTCGGCGTAACCGAAAAGGCGACAAAAAACTATTTCGACAAAAACTTCACTAAGCCGCTCTGTCTCATTATGGGAAATGAATATGAGGGCATTGCTTACGATTATCTTAAAAAGTGTGATGACAGCGTTAAAATACCACTTGTAGGGAGCATTAAATCGCTTAATGTATCCGTTGCAACGGGCATAATTCTCTTCGAAGTTGTCAAACAACGCAATTTTTTATTATAAATCTCACCTCGATTTAATCTATTTCGATTCATTTATATAAAAAAAATAGTTAACTTTGCAGCAACATTTTACTATATTTGATTGTCAATAAAAATGAAATAACGAACCTAAAATTAAAAAAACGCTCTATTAGCCGTTTTATTAATGCATAAATGAAGATGAAAAAACTCCATATATTTTTCTTACTTTGCATTTTCATAATCTTTCCTTTTGTTAGTAAATCGCAAATACAATCTACTGAAGGCGTTGACTTTTGGACTACTTTTTTGTATAATCATTCAAGCAGTGCTCAAACTACTCTCATTATATCTGCACAACGAGCTTGTACGGGCACGATTCAAAATCCCAATACGGGTTGGTCAACCACTTTTAGTGTTCCTGCCCAAGGTCGTACACAAGTAACTATTCCGAACGCACAAGCCTACTGCACGTCCAGTGCAACAACAGATAACAAAGGAATACATATTACAGCTACGGATACCATCTCTTTATATGCCTCCAACTTCATCGATTATACTTTTGACGCTACCGGTGTTTTACCCACTCCTGCCTTAGGAAATGAGTATATCATTCAAACTTACACGGGTACTTTTAACGGAGCAAATATCGCAATGATAGCGACTGAAAACGGCACTACTCTTGATATTACTCCTACGGCAGCTACGCCCGGTCATCCTGCTAATGTTACTTTTTCCATTACCTTAAACAGAGGACAAGTTTTTCAAATGATTACCTCCTCAAATGGTGATTTATCCGGAACGCACATTGTTTCCCGCGATTGTAAAAAGTTTGCTGTTTTGGGCGGATGTCGATGTACACAAGTTCCTAATGGTTATGGTTATTGTGACCATATAGTAGAACAAATGTGGCCTATTTCTTCTTGGGGTAAAGAATTTATTGTTACCAACTCATTGCAACGAACACGCGACAGGGTAAGGGTAACAGCTTCCACAAATGGGACACAAGTTTATAGGGACGGCTCTTTGATAACTACTTTAAATGCACGAGGCACCTACGAATTTGAAATTTCCTCTTCACAACCTGCATTTTATGTACGCAGTACACAACCTATTGCTACTTATCTTTATTACACAGGTTCCACTTATGGAGGCGGATACGGAGACCCGTCAAGTGTATGGATTAGTCCGATTGAACAACGTATTTCCAAAATCACATTCGGAACTTTCCAGCCCGGACAGACTCTCACGCAATATATAAATATCGTTTGTCCAACCGCCGGAGTCCCCCTCATGCGATTAGACGGAGTAAATATTGCAAGCGCTTTTTCAATTGTACCCGGCAATCCTGCATACTCTTATGCACGAAGGTCTATTTCACATGCCACCCACACTCTCGAAGGGGATTCGGGGTTTGTAGCACATATTTACGGATTAGGAACCGATGAGTCCTACGCTTTCTCCTGCGGCTCCAGCGCAGCAAACCTCGTTAATAAACTCTTCGTTAATAATGTTGCCAGCGTTGATATTCAAGCAAATCAAGAATATTGTATGAATGACACCATTGTATTCCGTGCTCAAGTGGAGACAAACTACGACGGCATTCGTTGGGAGTTCGGAGATGGTATAACAGACACGGGAGAGATCGTTACACATGTTTATCCTACGTACGGTTATTATACCGTTTATATGATTATTGATAGACGAAGCTCCGATAATAACTGCGGCGGATTTGATACTATTAGCACATTCGTGCGAATACTGCAAAATGAAACGTTTATCTATGACTCTGTTTGTGCAGGATTTCCCTATAACGCAAATGGATTAAACATACCCTCCGCACAACATGATACCGCTGTTACGACTATCTTCCCAAGTTTCTGGGGATGCGATAGCGTTGTTCACGTAAACCTCTACGTTTCTCCTATTGACCCGTATCCGGTTCGTGACGATATATGTATAGGGAAAATTTATGATGAGAATGGTTTTAACATAACGGCTGATAGCGTTGGCTTGATTACCGACACACTCTATCTTACCTCATCTTTAAACTGCGATAGCACGGTTATTTTATATTTAAACGTATACCCTATCGACCCGATTCCAATATCGGCAACTATTTGTGTGGGAGAAACTTATACCGATAACGGATTTAATATCTTTGGCGGAAATGTCGGAATTATAAAAGATACATTACATCTAACATCTTCAATCGGTTGCGATAGCACGGTCATACTGACACTACAAGTCGCTCCTCTACCAACTATAAATTTAGGACGTGATATTGTTCTTTGTCATGAAAATGATTTCCCCGTGCGGTTAGACGCAGGTAGCGGCTTTGCTCTCTACGAATGGAGTACCGGTGCCACCTCACAAACTATTACAGTGCCCGAGGTGGGAACCTATTCGGTAACTGTTACTTCATACGATAACTGCGTAAATAGCGATGAAATAACTATCGACCTACACCACGTTGATGTTACCATTTCTCAAGACCCTGAAGATTTTTGTATCTCACATTCTGCCGTACTGACCGCTAATACCGAAGCACCAAACATTCTCTGGAACACCGGAGAAACTACCCCAACTATTATGATAACAAAACATGGTAGCTATTATGTTACGGTAACCGACGGGTTCTGTGAAGCTAGCGCCAGAATAGGAATTAAAGAATGTCCGTTCAATGTATATTGGCCCAACGCCTTTACACCTTACCTCAACGATGGAACAAACGACTATTTTCAATTACATGGTGAAATACAAAATATTAAAGAGTTTGAAATTCATATTTACGACCGCTGGGGACAATTAGTCTTTAAAGCTGACAATGTGCATTTTAAATGGGACGGGAAAGTGTACGGAGCGTGGATTCCTAACCACGTATTTAGCTATGTAATGCATGTAACCACTATTTTAGGGAAAAAGGAGGTGTATAAAGGAACGATTACGGTTCTTTAATCCTTTTTTTACTTATTTTTATTTTCTCTTTTTAATTTATGAAAAAAATAGGTATTCTATCTGATACTCACGGCTTTGTACATCATAATCTTTTCTCTTTCTTTAAAGATTGTAACGAAATTTGGCACGCCGGCGACATTGGCAGTGAAAATGTTTTAATAGAGTTAGAGCAAATCGCTCCCGTTAAAGCCGTTTTTGGAAATTGTGACGACTGGAATATCCGAAAATTAACCTCCGAAACGCTTATTTTTGATTGTGAAGCTCATAAAGTTGCCATCACGCATATCGCAGGCAATCCCAATAATTACTCACTATTAGCAAGAAACATTATTGAAAATGAAAAACCGACAATACTTGTTGGCGGACATTCTCATATTTTACGAGTTCAGCACGATAGTAAAAACAATCTCCTGTTTATCAACCCCGGTTCTGCCGGAAAAACCGGCATTCATACCCATATTACATTCCTAAGATTTGATATAGCAGGGAAAACTATCAGTAATTTAGAGGTTTATGACCAACTGAAACAAAAGGTGCTGGAATTATAAAAAATCGTGCTATATTTGCAATTAAATTTAAAAAATGTCAAAAAATGAAGAAAATAACACTTTTAATTACTAGTATCATTTTCATACTCTTTTCTTACGGTCAAAATAGTGTTATTGAAGTTAGTTCTTTAACACAACCTCTCCCTAAGACAAACGGGTTTTTCTATCTTCTTCCTAAAACGGCTTTTAAAATAGAGGTTACGGTTACTCGAACTAATTTTATTAAAGGTTATTACACAGAGTATGCAGAGAAACTATTGGGACTCAATAACGTTATTTCAACGAATGAGACCTCCTACTCTTTAAACAAAATCTCCATTCATTCATTTTCAATTCCGGATACTCAATATCTTTATTACGTGGAACTTTCGCCAAAACAAGAAAAAAATCAATTCTTAACTCAATTTTATCAAAATTATAATTTCACTAATACTGTTTTCGATTCTTCGTATAGTAATATCTCAACTCAACTTCCTGACTTTTTCAAAAACTATTCCGATTTAACTTATGTTGAGAAAGAAGATTATTATGTTGAGACTCAAATAATTGACGGCGTAGTTACGGAAATTCCCGTTAGTAAAACCAAAAAAGTTACAAAAACGGTTGAAGAGAAAGCACACGAAGCCGCTGATTTTATCATACAAATACGAAAAGATAAATATGATTTAACCGCCGGAGCACAAGAAGTTCCCTATTCAAAAGAAGCACTGGAATTTTTAACGTCCGAGTTAAACAAGTGGGAGAAAAATTATTTAGACCTATTTACAGGAATTTCTATCGAAGATGAACTAACTTACTCTATTATTGTCATTCCCGAAAACGAACTTGACACTCTCATTCCATTATTCTCCCTTGATGCCGCTAAAGGATACAGCACGACCAAGTCCACAACTTCCGCTAATAATTATTACTTAAAAATATCCCCCATGATAAGTCACGCAAAATGGGAGCAATTTATGACTGCCAAAGCGAGTGAAGAGAAATACATTCCCAATAACGGCTATCGTATTCGCAAACCGTGCAGTGCAGAAGTGTCGTTATGGTATAATCAAAAACCTATACAATATTGCGGTATGTATCAATTGTATCAATTGGGTAAAATTGAGACGCTACCCGCCAAAAATGACGATTTTAATATTGCAAAATTTGTTTTAATCTATTAATTTATGAATAAAAGAAACACATATCTTTTCATTCTTTATCTTCTTGTAGCCGTTGTTTTTGCTTCATGCACTAATAATGAGAAAGATAAATTGCACGAAAAAATCAAAGAACAAATTCTTTTGCACGAAAAAGAGGTTACGCAAATAGACTCCCTAAAAATTCTCGAAATTGATTCGTTAACACGTTACGGTTATATCAAAGTCATACTCGAACAACTTGAGTATATGGAATATGACTTTTACACCACACTCAATACGGACTTTGATTTATCCGATAGTGCATACACCGAGCTCGAAATAATGCTAACCGAAGTCCAAGATTTAATTGACTTATACAGAGGAAAAACCGAAGAGAATACGGATAATGAAACATTTTTTTGCTATTTCGTAGAGACGGAGGTATGGAGTTCGGGAGAAGCACAAATATATTATTATCTCATCTCTAAAGATTTTAAAATCTTAGACGACCCTTTTGACCAAGTTATTGAATAGTTACAATGGGAACAACATTTACGTGGTTCAATATCCCAATCATTTATTACTTATTAGTATTGGCTCTTATTTTACCCAGGATTCCCTACATCGGCAAATTATTTAATATTATCAACACGTTAATTCACGAGTTCGGGCATGCCTTGATGGCTCTTTTATTACAGGGACGTGTCTATTCCATTGAAATCTTTGGAGACACTTCGGGAAGTGCAACGACACAAACAAAAAATAAAACATCCTCATTTCTCGTATCAATCAGCGGCTACCTCTTCGCCTCTTCATTTGCTTGGCTAAGTTTTTATCTACTTTCTGCAGGACTTCACCAATACTACATTATCGGATTATCCGCTCTTTTTTTAGTAATTTTACTGCTATGGGTAAGAAATCGCTTCGGCATTATTTGGATTTTAACTTTTTGCGTTTTAAACAGTTTTTTCATTTTTTACCTAAAATCCGACATTTTCACTTACCTTATTGCCACTTTTTACGCCACAATAATTTTAGTAGAATCACTATTTTCCACACTTATTCTTCTCTATTTATCCATTTTTAAACATAAAGAATCAGGAGACGCATTAAATTTACAAAAAATCACACATATTCCCGCCTTTTTCTGGGCTGCCATTTTCGCCGCTTACGCAATATTCATCGTTTATCAAATATATCAACAATTTACGCCCTACTTCCAAATACGTTTTTAAAGTTGTAGGTCAAAAAGCAAGCTAAAATCTGCTCTACTCGTTTCATTGTCGTCTTTGCGGTAGCTCAGGGTAGTAGAAAGAAAAATCATGATACGTTTTTCGATAACCGTAAAGATATTTTTAATTTTAATTAGGGCGTGCCCCGTTCGCTACCGCTCACGGGTCGGTCTTCGGTTCCAAGTCCGCGGTCGCAAGCCGTGGGGACGCAAGGCGGCAAAAAGAGCTTCTAAAGTCGCTTTTTTGCCGCCGCGTCCCCAGCGGCTTCCGCCCTTGCGGGCTTTCCACCTGCGCCCTCACGCAGCCAACTTGCTCGGACAGAGCCATTTAAGTCAAAGACAGAGAGAGGAAAGTGGAAAAAGAGGAAGTGGGAACTTTCTTTTTTTGCTTTCAACTTGTTGAGCATGAGATTCTTATAAAAAATCTTTCAATTCAAGAAGCATAGTTGATGATGTTTTCTGAAATTTCGTAATTTTGCGACTGGGTAAAATTCATAATTAGAAGATTATTTTTTTAAAAATTAATTATGACAAATTCCTTTAAATCATTTATTAAACTTTTGATGCCTAAATATCAAAAGTTGATATTAGAATATAAAATTGATATGAAACCAAGGTATGGATATGGACTTAAGCCCCATACCCTTCTTTATGAGTTAATAAACAAAAACAGAAATATTTATGAGCAGTTCCTTAAAGAAATATTGATACATAAAAATACATTCCATTCTATTCGTTCAATAGAAGTTGAAAAGGATGAGAATCAACCGGCATGGAATAATGGTTTTTTGCCTGGGTTAGACATAATTTCATTATATACTATGCTCTATCATTTTAAACCGCAAAAATATATTGAAATTGGTTCCGGAAATTCTACTAAAGTTGCAAGGAAGTCTATAATAGAGAATAAATTAAACACCAAAATTATTTCAATTGATCCATTCCCAAGAGCAACAATTGACCATTTAGCAGATGAAGTTATTAGAGAACCACTTGAAAATATTAAAGATTATCAATTTATCATTAATGAGTTAAAAGAAAATGATATTTTATTTATTGATAATTCACATCGTTGTTTACCAAATTCAGACGCTACAGTTTGCTTTTTAGATTTATTACCCTATCTAAAAAAGGGAGTAATTGTTCATTTTCATGACATTTATTTGCCGTACGATTATCCTCAATTTATGTGTGATAGATTTTACTCTGAACAATATGTATTAGCGGCTTATATTTTAGCTAATCCTGAAAAATATAACCCAATTTTTCCCGGTATTTTTATTAGCGAAGACAAAGAACTTTTAAATATAGTTTCGCC
>DUOL01000245.1 GCA_012838875.1 Bacteroidales bacterium
AGAGTACCAAAAAATCAAGGCAAAAAGAATGCCGCCCGCTCTGCCAATCGGCTAAGCGGTTCTAATAAAACAACGCATTTCCTCCCACTTGCGTAGGAGGAAATGCTAACGACAAGCGGTTTTATAAGAACCGCTAAGCAGATTGCCATTCACAGCACGACCGCCTCTGCTTTTTGCCGGGCCCACACACGTGCTTCGTTGCAAAGCTAATTCTTTTATTTTCCGCTTTCCGCTCCCTATTTTAGACTTAAATGGCTCTGCACGAACAATTTGCAGTTGCGTGAGGCGCTTAGGTGGAAAGTGAAAAATAGGAAATCTAACTTCTGTCATTAGAAATTAAAAAATATTTATATTTGTACTCGTAAAATAGAAATAGCGCTGTCCGAAAATGGGGACAAAACAATCTCCAACCCAATAGCAATTTTTATTTATTTGTTTTATAAGTACATCTATTAATTAACAAAGTGTTGAAAATGATTTTTTTATAGCGTATAAAAAACAGATAAAAAGAGTATCTTTGTAAAAAAGAAAATATAATGAAACTTTGGAATAATAATACTGAAATTCAATTCTTTAAGGAGGCACTGAAAAACTTTGCTTCGCCAGAACAACTATTTTATAAGCTTCACAACGAATACTTTGCTTATGTTCCAAAGGGTTCAAATGCAGGAGGACAAACTTTACAAAGCAGAAATTCTTTAATAGGACAATTTACAGAAAAATGGTGTAAAGACCTTCTCACCCCAATTGCAAGAAGTTTAGGACTTTATGCCCTAAATGGTGTGGTTTGCGAAGAAATAGGTTTGACAAGATCGTCCAGTGCGGATTTAGTATTTTGTAAAAAAAATTCTAAAGAACAAAAAGCGGAAGATATAAAAATCATTTTTGAAATAAAAATGAGTATTGTTTCGAATTATCAGTATATAAAACCTAAAACTATTAAGTTAATTGGCGATTATAAAGAACATAAGGGGGTCCCTTCATTATTGCGTTCTGATAGCATGTTAAAAGCAATTGGAAAATCAATAAATATTAGGGTTTCAGGAATTGAAAGTGCTTCAATTCCTATTGTTATTTTGGGTAATTCTCCAATCACTGAAAACTATGTAAAAAAGGTCGATTTTTTGAAAGAGAACGGCGTAATACAAAATTTTATTTCGCTTAACCCTACACCGACAAAATTGGACTTTATCAAAAATACACCTCAAAAAGGATTTATTACTATTACAAGCGAAAGCCAACTATCGAAAGTTTGCGAAAACTTGGTAAATTCCGACCTATATTATTTTTCTTCGATGATTAGCAAAAAAACATTAGGACAAATAATTACAATTTCGAGCAAAGAGAAAACCGACATAGCTCGTGCTGAAAAATTTTTAACTTTAATTCGTCAATAGAAAATGGCTACTAAAAGAGTAAAAGGAACTGAAACAAGCACTTTTGGAACGAGTGGAAGAATCAATCACGATAGTTCGAAATTTTACAACTCTAAATTATATACTGAACTTGGGCACAAAAAAATCCTTGATAAAAACGAAAATAATTTCCCTGATAAGTTAGAGAATAAATTTATCCTCGGTTCTGCAGAAAACATGAAAGAATTACCCGATAATTCGGTGCATTTAATGATAACTTCCCCACCCTACAATGTATCAAAAGAATATGACGAAGACTTATCTTTAAAAGAATATTTACAACTTCTTGAAAATTCATTTAAAGAAACTTACAGAGTTCTTGTAAATGGGGGGCGTGCCTGCATAAATGTTGCTAATCTCGGTAGAAAACCTTATATCCCTCTCTCAGATTATATTTCAAAAATAATGATAGATATTGGTTTTAATATGCGTGGAGAAATCATTTGGAACAAAGCGGCGAGTGCAAGTCCTTCCACCGCATGGGGAAGTTGGCAAAGTGCGGCTAATCCGATATTGAGAGATGTGCACGAATATATTTTAATTTTTTCTAAAGGCGATTATAAAAGAGAAAAAGGGAAAAAAGAAAATACCATTTCAAGAGAGCAGTTTATGGAATGGACAAAATCAATTTGGACAATGAAAGCAGAAAGTGCAAAAAGAATTGGACACCCTGCACCATTTCCTGAAGAATTACCATATAGATTAATTCAACTTTATTCTTTTAAAGGCGATATTATTTTAGACCCATTTATGGGAAGTGGAACAACTGCCGTATCCGCCTTGAAAACGGAGAGAAAGTTTATAGGGTATGATATAAGCAACGAATATATTGACCTTGCAAATAAAAGAATTGAACCGTTATTAAAACAAACTAATATTTGGTAAAATATTTTCTTGACTACTATAATTTTTAACCAAAATAGAGGTTTATGAGTTCTTTTTTGTGGAAATCAATGTAGCCTAAAGAGAAAATCATTTTGCATTCGCATTTTTTATCTATAAGATTTTTCACGAACAATTTGCAGTTGCGTGAGGCGCTTAGGTGGAAAGCCCGCAAGGGCGGAAGCCGATGGGGACGCGGCGGCAAAAAAGCGAGCTTGTAAGCTCTTTTTGCCGCC
>DUOL01000046.1 GCA_012838875.1 Bacteroidales bacterium
AAGCCGTGGGGACGCAAAGCGGCAAAAAGAGCTTACAAGCTCGCTTTTTTGCCGCCGCGTCCCCAGCGGCTTCCGCCCTTGCGGGCTTTCCACCTGCGCCCTCACGCAGGACAAGGTGTTCGGGCAAAAAATTTAAAATTGTTTTTTTAACTTGTAAATAATTTTTTATTTATATTTGCAAGTGGTTACTTAAAGTAACGTGTGTACTTATTTAATGCATATTCATACAATTTTTAATACATAATATAAAGTTAAAACATTATGAAAAAAAATTTACAAATTCTAATGTTAATAGCTATATTTAGCATTATTGGCGGAATTTTGCAGGCACAAGTTGACCCTCCATGTAATCCGGTTACTAATGTGGAAACTTCCAACATATTACCCTATTCGGCAAAAGTTACTGCTAAAACTGGTCTGTCTGACAAAAGAATTATTACCCAAGGAGGAGATATTAAAACCGGTGCTTATGGAATAGAAGCATCAACGATATATTTTGTTCATCGTTATACTACTGCTGAACTGGCTCCTTATGATGGCGGTTATTTGACAAAAATCTCTTTTATCCCTGCTGCCACAGGTGCTCAGTATGCTTTAGTAGTTTTTAATGACGCAGATTCAACGGAACATGGATATAGTCAAGGAAGAAGTTTCTTGGTTCGCCATATTTCTGAAAATTTAGTACCTAATCAATGGAATGAAATAACACTGTCTTACAAAATTGAAGCAACAAAAGAGTTATGGATTGGTTATCGTATTACATCAGGAGCAGGTGCTTTGGATAAAGCAGGGTACGATTCCGGTCCCCAAAAAGCAGGTAAAGGGAATTTAATAAAGATAGGTGATGAGGGGAATTGGCAAGAACTTACAAGTATAAATTCTGAACTCACGTACAATTGGTGTATTAAAGGAACAATAGAAAAAAACGATATTATTCTTGAATTTGGAGAACATGGGTTTATACAGGGAACAGGTGAAAAATGTGTTCCTTCTAAATATCAATTGGGAGATACTACTTTTTCTCACACTTTTTCTGAATTATCAAGGAATACCACCTATGATTACTATATCCAAAAAAAATGTTTCGAAGCCGATACGCTTATAGGTCCTTATAGTTTTACCACACCGGACTACGACTTCTGGTGTACAGAATCATTTGAAGATTATAAGGAAGACAGCCTAATAATCGTTGAAGCGGAGCGGGTAGGTAACGGGAATTGTTGGACAACACCGAATACTCTTTCCTCAGGGGGATACGATGATATTGAAGTTGCAACTGTTACTACAAAACAATCTTTTCATGGTAGTAAAGCCGCAAAGTTTGTCCCTAAGAATCAAATGATTTTTCTTTTAGGAGAAAAAACGACAGGTAGCTATGTGGTAGATTTTAAAATATATCTTCCTAAAGATTCATTGATTATTTTTGCCATTTTGCATGATGCTAAGTTAGTAAACACATACACGTATATTGAAGAAGGTTGTTTTATTGAAATTTACGGTAGTACAGAGGGAGTAAACGCTGTATTAATCCAACGTAGCGAACAAACTTATTTCACATTTCCCCATAATCAATGGGGCACGTTTAGATTTGATATTAATCTTAACGAAGACTCCATTCAAATGACCGTTAATAATACGGTAATTAAAAAATGGCAATTTAGTGATCAATCTTTTTTAACAGACCCAGGAACTAAAAAATTATACGGTCTTGATTTTTTTTCAGATAATGATTTAGGCAGCTTCTATGTTGATGCCATTAATATGTCTCTTCCCCATTTAGGAAAAGATTCTTTATCTATTGATAATGTTCAAGATTTAATAAATTTCCGAACGGCAGTAAACACCGAAGGCGTATATAAAGGCGTTTCCGCAGTTGGCGGCTTCGTAGGAAAGCATTTTCTAATAACCGAAGACTTAGACCTCTCTTCGGTGTGCGGAGAAGGTATCGGTAATTGGGAGCCTATCGGAAATTCCGCCGACCGTGCCTTTAAAGGAACTCTGAATGGACAAGGACACATTATAACCAACCTCTATATCAACGCCCCAACCGAAGACAATCAAGGACTTTTCGGCTTTATTAATAACGGAACCGTAAGAGACCTTAACCTTGAAAACGGATTTATTAACGGACGGAATAATGTGGGAGGATTATGTGCTACGCTTGAAGGACTCGCTGTAATAGAAAATGTTACTAATGGAATGACTGTACAAGGGAATCAAAATGTAGGAGGATTTGTCGGTTTAGCTGTAGGCTGCTACATGTCCGACCCTGATGGACCCGGCTATATTACGGGCGGCACCATCTGGTACGTTACTAACACCGGGATAATAACTGCTCGTGATGAAGAGAACGGAAGTGCGGGAGGAATCGTGGGGACAGCCGATACACTAGCTCTAATAGCTGCCATTAATTCAGGGTTAATATCTTCGCCAAATAACGTAGGAGGTCTTATTGGTTATGCTCGTTCTTATTATGTTGGCGTAAACTCCGCAATAAATACGGGGATGATTTTATCTCCGGGAGAATATCAAGCTGCTATAATTGGTCGCCACGGACCTAGTTCTTCAATGCTCTGTTATTATGATAAACAAATTTATACAGGTGTAGACGACATAGGCGAAGGAAAATTAACATATGAAATGGTTGGAGAGAATTTAAAAGATCAACTCCCTGTTTTTTTGTGGGAATTTAAAGAAGATTGTTATCCCTCCGTGTCGGGAACGGCTAATAGCAATGTTTCTAAGTTAGCCGCCGCCCCATTCTTTTTACAAACAGATGGAACAAATTATGAAACGATAGATAGTGTTATTTCCAATATAAGACTTGATACCAATGTTACATGGCATTGTTCCAATACTATCATTACAATAAGAGACACCGAAGCTGTGGTTCATCACGTATCCGCAGATACAAGTTGTTACTTAACTGCCTCATTAGCAGGAAATGAGAAAGTTTACAGATTAACTAATAAGAGACTGGCTTTGGATACTACCACTATAGATATTAGGTTATGTGCCAACCAATTACCATATCAACATGATGGAATTGATATTTATAGGGATACAACTTTGATTTATGAATCATCGCTCGGCTACGACAGTAGTGTATTTATTAATCTTACCGTTTATCCGCTTCCCGATATAACTATTTTAGGTGATTCTACTCCCTGCTACGGCACAGATGTTACATTAACGGCTCAATCGTCAGATCCAAATGACACTTATTTATGGAGCACAACCGAAAGAAATAATACAATTCAACTTATAGCTTTAACCGTTGATACTACAATTTCAGTAATTGCATCTAATGACCATAATGGGGTAGTTTGTGTCGCTCACGATACAATAAATATCAGATTAGTTCCCGTTCCTAGTAATGTACATATCGTAGGTGATTCTACTCCCTGCTATGGCACAAATGTTACGTTAACGGCTCAATCATCAGACGCAAATGATACCTATTTATGGAGCACAACCGAAAGGAGAAATACAATTCAACTTTTAGCTTTAACCGTTGATACTACGATTTCAGTAATTGCATCTAACAATCATAATGGCGTAATTTGTGTCGCTCACGATACGATAGATATCAAATTGCGTCCTATTTACTCATACTATGATACTATCTCCGTATGTGCTGCCCAACTCCCACACACCGCTACGTATGGAAACAGAACCGTTCAATTTTCGGAAGCCGGACCACAAACCCCAATCGTTTTAACGGCGGCAAATGGTTGTGATAGCATAATCAATGTATATATGGATGTTTTTGTTGATACAAGAGTGAAAGATACGGTGGAAATCTGCATATATGAGCTACCTTTTACCTATTATGACTCGATTTTCGATGTAGGTACGACTACCGACGATTATGAAATTCCTATGCACAATGCTACGGGTTGCGATACCGTCTATTTGTTAAGACTTATGGTTCATCCCCTACCGACAGCTACTATTACGCAAGCCAACACCCCCGTTTTTATAAATACGACAACCCAATTGATAGCAACGACAACGGCTCGCTGTTTATGGAGCACCGGTGATACGATTGAAACTATAACCGTTAGACCTGACATATTGGGAGTTAACAGTTACTACTTATATCTCACCTCTGAATACGGTTGTGTAGATACGCTCCTTTACGATTTGTTCACTGAACCTTGCGGTGTCGGTTATCCCGCCACGGATTTTGAAAACAATAGTTATGCAACGCATCCCTATGGAAGAAATTGCTGGATGGTTGGAAACCTCTATTCAACCGTATACGCAGACGGACAAGCAATTCCGAGTGTTATGGAGTATGCAAGCTCGGTTTATCCTGATACAGCTCACAACGTCTCCATTTTCGGACGTTTGTACGATTGGTACTCTGCAACCAGAACTGTGCCTGGACAAACACCCGCCCCCTCGCTTATTCAAGGAGTTTGTCCGAACGGGTGGAGATTGCCTACTTACAATGAATATCTTGAATTAACGGAAACTTTGGGCTATTCATTAGCGGACTTACGCTCCGCCAATCATTGGTTGGACAACGCCGGCAATAACAGCAGTAACTTTGATATGCGTCCTGCCGGTTATTACGATGCTACCGCCAATCAGTTTATGAACTTGCACGGTAACACCTATTTTATCACCACCACGACTATTTTATCGGAAACACCGATATTTGAAGCCTTCTCGTGCGGGTACAACTGTCCCGAGCTACTTAGATATATTGGAAACAAAACAAATGGTTACAGCGTTCGTTGCGTGAAAGTAATAGAATAAGTAAAAAATGCGTGAGGCGCTTAGCCCAAGTTTCACACCCAAAATTACGTTTTTCTTGCTGTACAACAACTTGGGGGTTTCTCAGGAGGACGCTGTGTCCTACAAATTTTTCTTTTCTTGA
>DUOL01000047.1 GCA_012838875.1 Bacteroidales bacterium
ACAATACACGTTGATTATCAAGATGTTACATTTTTAAAACACCTCAAATTCATGCTAAAATTGATGATTTTTTTTGGTGTGAAACTTGGGTTAGAAGCTCTTTTTGCCGCCTTGCGTCCCCACGGCTTGTGCCCGCGGACTTGGAACCGGGCGCCGACCCCGAGCGTAGCGAGGGGGCACGCCCAAAAGAAAATTAAAATTATTATTACCTGATTACATATCCATCATTTCAGGATACTCTTCATTGCTATTATCACCCTTTTCGAACGGTTTGCGATTTTTATAGTTATTAAATTTGTAGGAAACCGTCAAGCCTATGTAAAAACCATCACGATAGCGAGTGCTTATTGCAGTAAAACCGTTGACATTTTCAAACGAGTAGGTGTTGATAATATTGGCTTTTCTGTATAGTACATTCCTCGCATTCAAACTGATAACAAGATTTTTATTGAGGAACGATTTTTTCACGCCAAGGTTGAGCGAATATCGCGACTGTCGTTTTCCTTGACCTACGCCGCTATTCCCCCACCCCATACTACCCGTAGTTAAAGATGGAGCATTGTAACGGAAATTTAGCTGAAATTCCCACGCCTTAGGCAAAGTGAAAATATTATTCAACCGAAAACTCCAAGTGAAATTACTTGATAAACTTTTATCAATCACCAACTTAGAACCGCTTACCATTTGTTCGTAATAAGCACTACCCATTAAGGTCATTCTCCAAAACGACCAGAAACGCTGCCCGTACGAAAATTCCGCTCCTATATTATCGCCTTTATTCAAATTCTCAAAAGTGGTCATGGTTGTCGTACTATCCAATAAAATAGTATATCGTGTGATAATTCCCGTTCTTTGGCGATAAAAGAGCGAAACATTCAGCGAGGTTTTCTTGTAAGATAGGAGATAACCTAATTCGACAGAATTTACAAATTCGGGTCTCAAATCGAGATTCCCTTGGCTCCAGTTATGGCGGTCGGAATAGTCTATAAAGGGATTAAGTTGCCATCTTGTCGGTCGAGAAACCCTACGCGAATAGCTCAGCTGTAGCGAGTTAACATCATTTATATCATAACGAAGGTGTAACGTGGGAAAGAGATTATAATATTGATTTTTATAAATGGTATCTAAGGATTTCAAGTCGCCTTTCGTATTGGCAATTTCGCCGCGAATTCCAACTTGATATTTTAATTTTTCCCATAAAGTATTGGAATAGATAAAATAGGCGGCATTAATCATTTCGGTATAGTCGAAATTATTACGTTGAGAAGCATCTTCAATCATAGTCTCTTCGCTATTTCCGGCAAAAAGTGAATAATCTTGCACACTCCAACGATAGGAAAATTTGTAACCTGTTTCTATACGCCCGCCGTTCCCAATCGGCGTAATAAAATCAATTTGCCCATTCCCTATCATATTGCTACCCAACATATTAGTTTTTTGTAAAAATGGAGGTCTAAGTGTGTCCGGAATAAAAACTTGCTCTTGAAAGGTTTTACCTTTATTCCTCATATCACTAAAAAAGAGGTCTGCCGTAAGCTCTCTACCTTTCATATTAAACGTTTTTTTGTAAAAAAGTGAGCCTGAGAAATTATTTCCTCCACCTAAACGCGAAGCGTCTTGGTCGAACATCATTTGATTAATAGTGCCATTTTTTATAAATTGGTTGTCATAATGCAGAGAAGAATTAGAGTTGTGTTGGAAAAAGTTATACCCAAAAGTAAAACTTATACTGTTTTTATCATTAATATTCCAATCAATGCCGGTTTGGACACTATGTCCTCCACCTTTTGAATCAGAGACGTTTTCTTGAACAAGTTTTGTCGTATCGTCATTGAGCCACGAGGTTCGTTCAAGGTCGCCCATTGAATGTCCGCCACGGGTACGAAAATTATAATTTAAAAACAGATTTACTCTCCCTACATGATAATTTAGATTGACATTTCCATTGTATTTATCAAAATAAGGAATGGTTTTTAAAAAGGAGACGCCCGTACCAAGTGTTACCATACCATTTAATCCTTGTTCTCTTTTCTTTTTAAGAACAATATTTAAAATTCCTGCCATGCCATCGGGTTCTAGGCGTGCAGAGGGATTGGTAATAACTTCGATACTTGCTATCTGCTCTGCCGGAATTTGGTCAAGGGTAAGGTTTGTCGGACGTCCATCGACAAGAATTGTAACATTTTCACTTCCCCGCAATGTAACATTTCCGTCCAGATTAACATCAACGGACGGGATTTCTTCCAATATTTCAACGGCGGTAGTCCCTTCGGCAATAATACTGGATTCTACATTAAAGACTTTTTTATCAAGGTTGGATTGAAGCATCTCTTTATCGGCTTTAACCTCAACCGCATCGAGGGATTCCAGTCGTTGAGTAATTTTCAACCGCGGAAATTTTGCAATGGGATTAGCTGAACTAATCGTGAAGGGTTTTGAGAAAATCGTTTTGTAACCAAAAGACTCTATTTTAAGTAAAAATTTTCCGAAAGGGACTTCAGAGATAAGAAATTGTCCGTTATTATCGGAAATAGCATTCGCGACAACGAGCGAATCACTTGCGTTAACAACATAAAGAATGGTATATTCGAGCGGTTTTTCATTCAAATCAATAACCGAGCCAACCACTGCTCCCGTAGTTGAAGTTACTAAAGAATTAAAATCTACTTTTTGTGGAAATAAAGAAGGGAAAGAAAATAAAAATAAACCACAAAAGAGAACTGTTTTAGAAAAGAGGTGTTTCATCATTAAAATTATAAAAAATATGCTACCTCAGACAATTCTCAACTTTAAAAGTTTAAAACAGACAAAAATATAAATAAAAAAACTCTAATTATTTGATAACGTGCAATATGCCATTTCTATACTCTTTCACTCCGTTGATGGTATATATCAAATTAAAATAATAAACGCCTGCATCTGCGTCGCTTCCCCAATTATTTTGATAGGGAGAACTCTTGAAAATTTCTTTTCCCGAACTATTTTTAATTGACAAATATGAGTAGCTGCATTGCTCAATACCTAAGATTTCAAAAAAATCATTAATTCCGTCACCATTAGGGGTAATGGTATTAGGAATTTCCAAAACGACAGGTGGGGGTGTATAAAACATTTCGTCATTTTCGTCTATTTTCTGTAAAACCGGGTCTTGATTTTTATTTTGAGGAGTTGTAATTACTGTCTCTTTGTATGAATCGACCGTCTCTACCTTTTTTTTCTCTTCATTAGTCGAAGCAGCGATAGGATGATTTTGCACTAAAGGAGGTTGTGTTACTATTTTATCTGCTATGGCATTATTCAAAGACAAATCTGCTTTATCACTCTTCTCGTTTATATTTTCAGGTTTATTTTTAGTCGAAGTTACTTTAGCGCTCGTTGTTTTATTTTCACTTAAAGATATTTTTTCATTAAGAGGGGCATTGAGCGGTAACGTATCGTTTTCTCTCTCTACGCTATCAGTTTCAACAACTTTATTATCAATAACCATTTCTTGAGGTTCAACCGTGGCATTCTCTTCCGTGGAGGCTATTTTGACCAATGTATAAACGGCAGCTGTTGTAGCCGCGGCAACGATAGCCGTTTTCACCCAAAACGAAGTTGATTTTCCTAAAAAGGAGGCTCCTTTTTGAAGTGCTGATGAAGACGAAGTAGGTTTGATATTATCATTTAATGAAGGGGTTGGTAATCCGGAAAGCTGACTTTCAATAGATTCCCAACATCTTGGAGAAGGGGTTTCTTCCCATTCTTTTAAAATTTTAAGAAGATTCTTATCCAAGTTTTTCATTATATTTTATTTTTCTAACCTTTGCATTAACCATTTTCTTGCCCGCAAGAATTGAGATTTTGAGGTGCTTTCCGAAATATTTAACTCTTTTGCTATTTCCTTATGTGAATAACCTTCGATAGCAAAGAGGTTAAAGACGACACGATAACCCGGTGGCATCATTTGGACAATTTTCATAATATTGTTGACACCAAATATTTCGTCTGTTATATCTTGTGTTGCGTACTCATTTTCAATATTCAAATCATCAAGATAGCTATAATCCATTTTACTATTTTTTCTAAAATGCGTAATCGCATTATTAACCATGATAGTATAAATCCATGTTTTAAGCGAACATTCGTAGCGATAATTTTGCAGAGAGGAAAAAACTTTCATAAATCCCTCAACAAGAATATCTTCTGCTTCTTCTTTTGAATTAGTATATCTCATACAAACCCCCATCATATTCAACTTAAACTTCTCATATAAAGCCTTTTGACATAATCTATCCTGTTTCAAACAGCCTTCAATAAGTTCTTTATCTGATTCAAACTTTTTCACTTTATCAAATTAGACGATAAATAAAAGCAATAAGTTGCATTAGGGTTTTTGGATAAATTTAGCGAACCGATTTAACAATAGACTCGACTTCGCGGATATAATCTCGTTTTTCTTCTTGCGGTGCGTAGACAAAACCGTCCACAGTTACATATTCGCCCAACTTATTTTGAAATGTAAAACTATAGAAAGGACCGCCCATTTTATCATTCACCGATTCCCATAAGCCACGCATTTCAACTCCTGATTTTCCATTAATAACAGTAGGTTGTACGATAGGAAATCCTAACTTTTCAGCAACAATCGGATAGGCACCCGCAACAGCTCCCGGTATATATTTTTTGGTAAAATGATTACGCATAGCAATCAACGAATCTTCTTGGAGTGAGACATTGGGCATTTTATAAATAATCACAAATCTATCATTTTTCACAGTTCTGAATCGCAACCACAGAAAATCTTCCTCCTCTTTTGCAATAACATAATGATTTGATATTTTTAAATTGATATTAAAAAGCTGTTGGATTTTCTTTTGCACCTGTTTATCTTCATTCTGTAAAAAATAGTAGTGTAATCTCTTTAAATCATTTTCATACAATAGATGTACGATTTTCTCTTTATTTTCCACATAGAGAGCTAAACATGAGTCAAGTCGGTTTCCTTTAATCTGCACATACACTTGAGGATTTGCCCATTTATCGGTCTCAATAGTAAAAGTATTGTACAAATATGCCGTATCAATATTAAAATGGACAATATTTCGATGTCTTTTAAAATGGGAAGAAAAATCTTTATTCTCGAACTGAATAATGTCAAATAACGGTTCTATTTGATTAATAGCCGGTTGCGGTTGCGTAAGCGGTTCTAAAATTATCTTAGCAACACTATCGGTATAATAATTATTATTAATAATTAAAATGACTTCGGCGGCTTTACCTGTAGAGGAATTATCCACTTTAAAGCTACCGACTTTTTTCCCGCCACAAGCTACGAGGCACGGGATTAGCAAAATAAATATAATTTTTTTCATAATTAAAACAACAATAAATGCTATAATTTTTTATGTATACAAAAATAGATTAATTTTTTTTCATTTTTACAATATGTTCCACAATTTGCACAGCGTTTGTGGCGGCGCCTTTTCGCAAATTATCGGCAACGACCCACAAGTTCAGCGTCTTCGGTTGCGAATTATCTCTTCGGATTCGCCCGACAAAAACCTCATCTTTGCCCTTTACGTACAGAGGCATCGGATATTCATTACGTTGCGGGTTATCAACAATTGTAACACCGGGCATATTTTCTAATAATTGATAGATGTCTGAAAGCGTATATTCATTATGAAATTCCACATTTATAGCTTCCGAATGTCCGCCTGTAACAGGAACTCTAACCACGGTAGAAGTAATATTTATTGAATTATCTTGCAAGATTTTACGTGTTTCGTTCAATAATTTTGTCTCTTCCGTAGTATCACCGTTAACTTCAAATGAACCGCCATGAGGGAAGAGATTATTGAAAATCGGGTGAGGATAGACCATTTCTGCAGGTTGACCTAACTTTTCCGCTTCGAGTTGCTCTACCGCTTTCACACCCGTACCCGTAACCGATTGATATGTTGCGATAACCAAGCGTTTAATTTTGTAAACCTTGTGCAACGGAGCCAAGACCATCACCATTTGAATGGTCGAGCAATTCGGATTAGAGATAATTTTGTCATTAGGTTGAATTACAGACGCATTAATCTCCGGGACAACCAATGGAATATGCTCATAACTACGCCAAGCCGAGGAATTGTCGATGACGACGCACCCGTTTTCGGCAAAAATGGGAGCATAAGTTAGCGATATATTACTTCCTGCTACGAAAATTGCTATATCCGGACGCCTTGCAAGAGCTTGCTCTATAGAAATAACAGATAATTTTTGATTAAAAAATTGTATCATTTTACCAACCGACTTAGCTGACGCAACCGGTATTAGCTCATGCTCCGTAAAATTATGCTCTTCAAGAACTTTGACTACTTCTCTGCCTACCAAACCTGTAATTCCTACAACTGCAATCTTCATATTATGTTAATTTTTTATTAAAAATTGTTAATAGGTATTGATTTCTTATTGCAAAGATACTATTTTTGTAATACTGTTGCTCTACAAATAAAGAGAAAAAAACTAATATACTACTACGATGAAACAGAGCTCTATTCTACTTATACTCTTACCGTTTTTGCTTATTTTTCAGGGTCAAGCACAAATTTATGATGATTTTTCGGGTAACGGTTTTAATCTTTCTCCGCATTGGCACGGAGATGTTGAAAATTTTTGCATTACGCCAAATTATGAATTACAGTTAAATAGCTCATCAGCAGGCAATTCGGCACTTTGGATAGAAACGGACAATGAGGGAGAAAATTTAGAATGGAGATTTAGAATCAAAATGGAGTTTAGCCCATCGGCTAACAATTTCACAAAATTTTATTTGCTTTGTGACAGTAATAATTTGTACGCCGACACGAAACGAGCATATTTTTTACAATTTGGAGAAAACGGTTCCAATGACGCTATCGAACTTTTTTATGAAAGCCCTTACGGAAACATCTCTATTTGTCGCGGAAACAACGGCATTATTGCTTCAGCGTTCCAATTAGATGTTAAAGTAACAAAAGATAGGAATAATAATTGGCAAATCTTTATTTCAGAAGCCCTTGACGGGAACTATCATTTAGACTCATACGGATATTCCGACTCAACAATATATTATCATTCCATTGGATTTCTTTGTCAATATACAACTTCAAACAAAAATAAGTTCATCTTCGATGACATCTATTTCGGTCCGCCGTGGATTGATACCATCGCACCGAAAATAATGAGTATTGAACAAGGCGATGATTATTGTCAGGTCAAAATTAAATTCAGTGAGAAAATAAATAGACAAACAGCCTTACAACTAAGCAATTACACAATCGAAGAGAGCGGAGAAATAGCTATTGCATGTCAAATAACCACGCCCTCGTATGATGAAGTGATATTAACCTTTCCGTCAAAATTCAAAAACAAACGCCTTTACCATTTACACGTAGAGAATATTACGGATAATTTCGGCAATAAAATGGAGAATATCACCTTCCCATTTTCATTCTTTGTTATCGAAAGAAACGAAGTCCTCATTCATGAAATCATGGCTGACCCGTTCCCTACCGTAGGTTTACCTCCGGTAGAATACGTTGAACTATTCAACCGTCTTGATACGGATTTACTATTGTCAGGGTGGCATTTTCAATATGGAACGACCAAACGTCTCATTCCTGATTTCAAAATTGAGAAAAAAGGGTTTGCCGTTTTGGTGCCAATGGCAAGTAGCAGTCAATTTGGTAACACAATAAATATAGTTCCGCTTTCAATGCTAAATATCGTAGACGCAGGTCAGCCTCTTACATTATTTAATCAATATGATGAAATTATTCACTACATCAATTTCAGTAAAAAATGGCACGACCCGCCCTATAAATCTGGCGGCGGTTGGTCGTTAGAAATGGCAGATCCTGACAATCCTTGCACGGGAAAAGAGAATTGGAAATCTTCGTGTAACGAGAGAGGTGGAACACCGGGAGAAGAAAATTCAATCCTAACGAGTAATCCCGACGTAACTAATCCGAAAATTGTAAAAGTCGTTGTCGTAGACTCCTTAACAATAAAGGTGTTTTTTTCTGAAACTATTTTAATGAATTATGAAAAGGCGTTGCGACTATTTGAAGAAGACGGAGATTTAGAAATTGAGTCGGTGGAAGAAGTGCCGCCGGAGCATCAATCATTACATATTAGATTTCAACAACCAATGCGTACCAACACTATTTACACTTTATGGTTGCGGGACACTATTTGTGACTGCACAGGATTAGCTGTTCATCAAGGAGAAGCATGGCAATTCGGGCTACCGCAAAAAGCGGAAAAGAGAGATTTAATAGTTAATGAGGTTTTGAGTAATCCTTATGGAAATACAGACGCTGACTTTGTTGAGATTTACAATCGTTCAGATAAGATTATAGACCTTAAAACCGTAAGGATTGGTTCCGGAGGCACGCACTTTCCCGACAAATCGGTAATTATCTGTGCGGAAGGCTACAATCTATTTCCAAAGACACATTTAGCCATTTGCAAAAATCCCTCGTTAACAGCCTCGCAATATATCTGCCCTTATCCCGAACAACTGCTTGGTAACGACTCGCTGCCCAATTTTGCAAATAGTTTCGGGGTTGTCCACTTAACAGATTTAACGTATAATGAAATAGATAAGTTTAATTACGATGAAACGATGCACTATGCTTTATTACAATCGGTAGACGGTGTTTCATTGGAACGCATAAATTATAATGGAGAGACACAAAACAGAAACAACTGGAAATCAGCTGCCATGAGTGCGGGATTTGCTACACCGGGCTATGTCAATTCGCAATATTCTCAAATAATAGAAGAGGATAAAATAATCACCATTTTTCCTGAAGTTTTTTCGCCTGATAATGACGGATTTGACGATTTCACTCAAATAAGTTGCTCATTTCCCGAATCTGAAAATCGAGTTCTGTTGCAAATCTTAGACGAGCACGGAAATTTAGTTAAAACGCTGGCTAACAATCAAATATGCACTTTTAAAGAGACCTTCATTTGGGATGGAACTACGGATAAGAATCGGAAAGCGCCGCCGAATCTATATCTTGTCAGATTGCAATATTGGAATTTAAACGGTAAAGCCAAACACAAACATGCTGCGGTAGGTCTTGTTGAAAGATGAAAAACAACCTTATAAACTCTTAACTATTATTAACGTTTTTTTCGCACAAGTTTGTTAATTGAGCTTTTTATACTAACTTTGCATGAAATTTTGTAATAGAGATGCTTACCGGAATTATTGTTACGTCCTTTGTCAAAAAAATGTCGGTTTTTATTTCAATTCTTCTTGGAATGGGAGTACTAATTCCTGTATTTCTTACACTAACACCTTTAAATTTGAGATAATGTTTGATGATACATATAAGACGGTACAACATGAATCGGAAGGTTATTACCGAGAAAAAGGAAGTAAATTTATTGCCAAGCTATTTCCCGTGGAGAGCGAGGCGGAGATAAAAAATAAGCTATCCGATTTACGTAAACAGTATCATGATGCTCGCCATCATTGCTATGCTTATATTTTAGGAGCCGACAAATTAACCTATCGTATCAATGATGACGGTGAGCCGTCTGGCACGGCGGGGCGTCCTATTTACGGACAACTTTTATCAAACGACATTACGAACGTGTTAGTCGTTGTCATTCGCTATTTTGGAGGCACGAAATTAGGTGTCAGCGGCTTGATTAATGCTTACAAAACCGCCACTAAAGACGCTATAGAAAAAAATATAATTATCGAAAAATTCATTCAAGAAAAATATCAAATCCACTTCCCGCACGAAGCAATGAATCAAGTAATGAGGATTTTAAAACGAGACTCCGTTGAAATATTAAATCACGAATTTCAAGATTCAAATATTATTACATTCCAAGTACGAAAAAGTGAAGCTGACGAAATTATCTCACAACTAAAAAAAATCGACAATTTATCGGTAAAATTTTAAAAATAATAATTATAGTAAAAAATTAAGTATGAGTAATTTAATTAAAAATCTCATAGAAATTTTTTAAATAAAGCACATTACATGTTTTTTGAATTGAAAAAACTACTATTTTTATCGAAAAATATTAAAGAAATTAAAATTTTGACATTATGAAAAATATTATTGTTGGAATCGATTTTTCCGCCTCATCGCTAAATGCTTTAAAGCATGCTATCGCAATTTCGATTAAGACGCATGGTCGCTTACATTTAGTATGGGTTAAAACGCCTAGCTTTACGAATAAAGTTAGTAGAGAGCAGATGAAAAAAGCAATGCAAAAAGTGCAAAAAGCCCTTGACGACTTAATTGTTGAAACCAAACGTGAAGTGCCGAAAAATGAAGTTTTAAGTGTAATTCTTGATGGAAAAACCTCAACCGAATTGACAAAATATGCTGCAAACTTTGCGGAGTCAATTATTGTCATTGGAACTCACGGTATGTCTGGACAAGATGTGTTTGCAGGAAGTAATGCTATGAAAGCTGTTGGTTTAACCACCGTGCCTATTTTAATATTAAGAGAAGATGTGAAAATTAATCGTGACTTAGTTCAAATTCTTGTTCCAATTGACTCAAGCTTCGAAACTTTACAAAAAATGAAGTTTGCAACTCGTATTGCCAAAGCTTTTGCCGCAAAAATTTTATTATTAGGACTTAACAATCCGCCAAGTGCAGAGATTAAACATACAATTACCGTTCAACTGCAACATGCAAGTACCATGTGTAAAGACGCTAAAATTCGTCATGCCGTTACGGCTGTTGATGTAACGGGAAATGCCACTGAAGCGATTATCAATTATGCACAAGATAAAGATATTAATCTCATTATCGTTATGCGAGAAGAAGAAGATGATTTTTCAAACTTCTGGGTAGGAAGTGACACCCGTAGAATGGTAAACACATCTCCTATGCCAATAGTTGTCATTCCTAATGTTAATTATTTTGCTGTATCTAAATAAAAAATATTATTAAAAAAAACAAAAACAGATGAAAAAGAAAATTACAACCTTACTTTTTATTATCACCCTATCTATTAGCCCATTACTGTTATTTCCTTGCACCAATTTTATTATAACAAAAGGTGCTTCAAAAGACGGCTCAACGATGGTTACTTATGCTGCGGACTCACACACTTTGTACGGTGAACTGTACTATCGTCCTGCTGCTGACTATCCCGCCGGCACGCTCATGGATATTATTGAATGGGATTCAGGGGAAATAAAGGGGCAAATTCCACAAGTTGCTCATACCTACTCTGTTGTAGGAAATATAAATGAACATCAATTAGCAATCAGTGAAACGACATACGGCGGATTAGAAGAGCTCTCTGCTCCCAACGGGATTATCGATTACGGCTCATTGATTTACATAACTTTACAAAGAGCAAAAAATGCTCGTGAGGCTATCAAAACAATCGCTTTTTTACTTGACAATTACGGATATTGCAGTAGCGGAGAGTCTTTTTCAATTATTGACCCTAACGAAGCATGGATATTTGAATTAATCGGAAAAGGAGAAGAAATGAAAGATGCTAAGGGAAAAACCGTGAAAGGCTGGACAAAAGGGGCGGTTTGGGTTGCACGAAGAATTCCTGATGGCTATATTTCAGGACATGCTAATCAAGCAAGAATTACCACTTTCCCTCTCGCTAACGGCACCACTTCAATCACCTCAAAAGAGATAGATAAGGTCTTTTTACCCGAAATTGAGACGATATATTCCCACGATGTTATCTCATTTGCTAAATTAAAAGGTTTATACCCGAAGGATGCAAAAGATGCTGATTTCAGTTTCAGCGACACCTACGCTCCGCTTGATTTTGGTGCGGCACGTTTTTGTGAAGCCCGTGTATGGATGGGCTTTTATCGCTGTAATCCTTCGCTAATGGCTCCGTATGAAAAATATGCTCGCGGCGAGGATTTAAAAAGCAAAGAGAAAATGCCTCTTTGGATAAAACCCGACCATCTATTGAGCGTGCAAGACGTTATGGAGCTTATGCGCGACCATTATGAAGGTTCATCAATGGATATGACAAAAGATATCGGAGCCGGACCGTATGCTTGTCCCTATCGTTGGCGACCGATGACTTGGTCTTATAAAGGGAAGAATTATATACACGAGCGTGCCACGGCTACGCACCAAACGGGCTTTTCCTTTGTTGCTCAAGCCCGTAGCGGCTTGCCGGATAAATTCGGCGGTATTTTATGGTTTGGCGTAGATGACGCCGCAAGCTCTTGCTATGCACCTATTTTCTGTGGAATTAACGAAATTCCCGAACAGATTAAGGAAGGAAACGGCTCCATGGTGGAATACTCCCCTACCGCCGCTTTCTGGATTTTTACTAAGGTTAGTCAATTTGCCTACACCCGCTACAAAGATATGATTGTGCCTATTAAGGCTAAACAACGCGAATTGGAGTCGAAATGGGTTACCGAAATCAATAATATGCAGCAAGATATGCTGAGTATGTTTAAGAATAACCCGCAACAAGCTCAACGAGTGCTAAATAATTATTCTAAAAATGCTGTTAAAGAAATGTGTGACGCTTGGGATAACCTTTTCATCTATCTTTTAGTAAAATATCACGATGGCAATGTCAAGAAAGAAAAGGACGGGAAATTTGAGGTTACTAACGGGGTAATCCCGCATTGCGTGTTCCCGGAGCAGCCTAACTATCCCGAAAGATGGTATGAGATAATCGTTAACGACTGCGGGAGCAATATTATTGAACCGGGTCAATAGCATAAAAAAACAACCACATAAATTTAAAACTATAATTTCGGGGCATCCAAAAGATGTTCCGAAATTTTTTAATAATCATATTTTTAATTAGGGCGTGCCCCGTTCGCTGCCGCTCACGGGTCGGTCTTCGGTTCCAAGTCCGCAGCCGTTAGCCGTGGGGTCGCAAAGCGGCAAAAAGAGCTTACAAGCTCGCTTTTTTGCCGCCGCGTCCCCAGCGGCTTACGGCTTTGCGGGCTTTCCACCTGCGCCCTCACGCAGCCAACTTGCTCGTAAAGAGCCATTTAGCTAAGGAAAACCTAAAATAAAACGATTTTAATCTCTCCCTTAATTTGCCGGATTTGTCGGCGCATCTTCAACCTTCACAAGTTCAACATCAAAAACCAACGGCGTATATGGAGGAATAAAGCCTCCCGCTCCGTGCATACCGTAACCTAATGCCGAAGGAATAAGAAGTTGAGCCTTGCCGCCTTCTTTCATTTTCGCTATCCCTTCATCCCAACCAGGAATAACTTGACCTGCTCCGAGAATTAATTGAATCGGATCTTTTCCTATCGAACTATCAAACACGTTTCCATCTAAAAATTTGCCTGTATAATGAACGGTAACAAGTTTTCCATTTTCCGCTTGTTTCCCTTTTCCTGCAAGTTTTTGGATATAATACAAACCGGATTCCGTAGGTTTTACAGTAATCTTATTATCCGAAATATATTTCTTCATAATACTATCTTCAGCTTGTTGGAGTGCCTCCATTCTTACTCTTTCCTCTTCGGCTTGCTGTTCTTGGAACTTCTGAAATTCAGCTGCCGGTATTATCTTATTAATTTTAATATCTAAATAAACATCTCTATCTTCTGATGAAGGATTATATTTTTCAATACCAAAATAGTAATGGAAAAAGGTGTCTATATTCAGAATAAAGGTAGCACTATCTCCAAGATGCATGGTTTTTAATACGTGATATAAATCTCCTTCAAAAAGTGATGCTCTAACGAGTAAATGCATCTGTTCATTATCAATGAATGTTGAATCTACGGCACGTAAGGTGTGCATAATCTCCACTAAATCTCCGTCTTTAACTTGCAAAGAATCTTTATTCTCTACATAAAATTTGTAATAATAACCGGCGTCATCCTTTTTAAAACCGCGATGTTTACCACAAGAAATAAAAATAAAAATTGCACCCATAGCTATAGCTATCATTGAAAATTTGGTCCATTGTTTTTTCATAATTTTAAATTTTAATTGTAATAAATGATTTATATATAACCTTATTAAATAAGCTCTATTTTTCAATAGAAATTTTCATTGCCACGCTTTTTTGTCCTATGATTCTATGTCCGTCCCCAGCCACGCCATACGCCAAATGAGAGGGTATCACTAAATTTGCCTTTCCACCGGGCTTTAGCAGTTTCACCGCTTCGTGTAATCCTGTTATTTCTGACGATTTATCAACAACAAAAACCTTTTTCCCATCATTTTTGGAATCATAAACGACTTCCCCATCTAACAAAAAAAGTTGAAAATTGAGCGTAACCTCGTCTCCCTCTTTTAAAAAATCCCCTTCTCCTACATCAAGAATTTCTATTCTTAATCCTGAGCCCGTTTCTTCCATTGTCCATTGATAGCGTTTAATGAAGAGTTCTATTTCCTCAGCTTCTCTTCTTACGATTATCTTATTTGCTTCCAGAAAAGGGTCTATTTTCTCATGGTTCTCCGTTTTCCCCGCACTTTTCATTTTTCCTGTTACACCTTTTTCACCGCAGGCAAAAAAAAGAGCAAAAAGTGCAATAAGAATGGAAATTCTCCCGATTTTTCTCATTTTTGACTCCATTAAGAATTTAACTCCTCTGCGTATAACGGAAGAAGTTGATTAAAATAGGCAATTGTATTCTCTAAAGAGTCCTCATAATAAGCGGCGGAAGCGTTACGGTGTCCACCACCTCCGAAATGTTTTTTGGCAAAATTATTGACATTAAAATTCCCTTTTGAACGAAAAGAGATTCGCACACGATTGTCGCGTTCAATAAAAAATGCGGTAAACTTCACTATTTTCATTGAGAGACCGTAGTTAACAAAACCTTCCGTATCACCACGCTTATAGTTACACTGTAACATATCCTTCTTTGTTAAGTACATATAGGAAGTAGCAAACTCGGGCAATACCGTCAATCGTTTACATAGAAGCAATCCTAACAGTTTGATACGTGCTATTGAATAATTATCATAAACATTCCGATGGATTTTCTCGCCGTCAACTTTCAACTTCATCAATTCGGCTAAAATCAAAAAGGTATTCGGGTTATTGCACATATAGCTAAAAGAGCCTGTATCTGTCATTATACCAACATAGATACACTCAGCGATTTCAAGCGTTAACTCTTCTTTTTTATTAAGATATTTAAAGAGAAAATTGTAAATCAGTTCGCAGGTAGAGCTTGTTTTTGTAGATGAGTAGATAATATCACAATCAATATTGGGTTCCGGATGATGGTCAATCAATATTTTAAAGGCTGTAGCTTCATCAAGAATTTTTTCAAGTTCAGCGCCACTGCGGTGGGTAGCATTCATATCCACAAAAAAGAGCAAATCAGCCTTTTTAATTATTGAATCAGCTTTTTTAAAATTATTTTGAGCAATAATAATAGTATTGTAAGCAGGCATCCACTCCAGAAACTCAGGAATATCATTAGGTAATATTATATTAACCTGAATCTTACGATTTGCAAAAAAATGATATAGTGCTAACGACGCTCCTACTGCATCGCCGTCCGGGTTATAATGTGATACAATAACCACCTGCTTTGCTCTTGCAATTGCTTGTTCGGCTTTTTCAATATTTTCCGTTGTCAAGATATCTTTTTTTTTAAACAAAATGCAAAAATACAAAATTAATATTATTAAAAGGGTAAATATCATTTCCACGAAATTAGTTTTCCACTTTCCGCTCTCCGCTTTACTTTCAGCTTGGGTTGCGTGAGGCGCTTAGGTGGAAAGCCCGCAAGGGCGGAAGCCGCTGGGGACGCAGCGGCAAAAAAGCGAGCTTGTAAGCTCTTTTTGCCGCCTTGCG
>DUOL01000048.1 GCA_012838875.1 Bacteroidales bacterium
ACCGCTAAGAAGGCAGATTGGGGAACTTCTACGTTACCAATCTGTCTCATTTTCTTCTTTCCTTTCTTTTGCTTTTCAAGTAGTTTGCGTTTTCGAGAAATGTCTCCTCCGTAGCATTTAGCCGTTACATCTTTACGAAGTGCCTTGATGGTCTCCCTTGCAATGATTTTAGAACCTATCGCTGCCTGAATGGCTATGTCAAATTGTTGCCTCGGAATGAGTTCCTTTAATTTTTCGCAAATTCTTCGTCCAAAAGAGTATGCGTTGTCAACATGTATTAAAGACGATAAGGCATCAACCGAATCCCCATTGAGAAGAATGTCGAGTTTAACTAATTTAGCAGGCTTATAGTTTGAAATGTGATAGTCGAAAGAGGCATAACCTTTGGAAATACTTTTTAATTTGTCGTAAAAATCGAAAATTATTTCGCCCAGAGGTAAGTCGAAAGTTAATTCAATCCGATTACTAGCTATGTAAACCTGATTTAACAGCGTTCCTCGCTTGTCTAAACAGAGTTTCATTATAGGACCTATGTAATCGGCTTTGCTAATAATTTGCGCTCGTATATAAGGTTCTTCTACGTAATCAATAATATTAGGTGCGGGCATACCTGCCGGGTTGTGAACTTCTATAATCTCTTTTTTGGTAGTAATTACGTTATAAGATACGTTCGGGACGGTTGCGATAACGTCCATATTAAATTCTCTATCTAGCCGCTCCTGAATAATTTCCATGTGCAGCAATCCTAAGAACCCGCAACGAAAACCGAATCCTAATGCGACAGATGATTCCGGAACGAAAGTTAAGGAGGCGTCATTAAGTTGCAACTTTTCGAGTGACGTTCTCAATTCTTCGTAATCGTCGGCATCAGTAGGATAAATTCCTGCGAAAAGCATCGGCTTAACCTCTTTAAATCCTGCAATAGCACTATCACAAGGCGTTTCCACATGCGTAATAGTATCTCCGACACGTACCTCTTTGGAGGTTTTAATACCGGAAATAATATAACCCACATCGCCGGCGGAGAGTGTATCGGTAGGCTCTTGTTTCAGTCGTAAAATTCCTATTTCATCAGCATTGTACTCTTTCTCCGTAGAGATGAATTTTACAAAATCATTTTTACGTAAAGTGCCGTTGAAAATTCTAAAGTAAGCGATTATACCGCGATAGGAATTAAAAACGGAATCAAAAATAAGAGCTTGTAATGGAGCGTTAGCATCTCCTTCCGGTGGGGGAATTTTATTGATAATAGCTTCTAATATAGCGTCAACCCCGTAACCCGTTTTACCGCTCGCTTCAATAATCTCTTCTTCTTTACAACCTAATAAATCAATGATTTGCTCTTTAACCTCCTCCGGAATTGCCGAAGGCATATCCATTTTATTGAGAATAGGAATAACCTCTAAGTTGTTTTCAAGTGCCAGATAAAGATTAGATATCGTTTGTGCTTGTACTCCTTGCGTAGCGTCAACAAGCAGAAGAGCACCTTCACAAGCCGCTAAGGAACGAGAAACTTCATACGAAAAGTCAACATGCCCCGGAGTGTCGATAAGATTAAGTGTGTACTCCTCCCCTTGGTACAAATAGTTCATTTGTATAGCATGACTTTTAATAGTAATCCCCCTCTCACGTTCCAAATCCATATTATCAAGAACCTGATTTTGGAACTCTCTTTCGCCTATTGTGTTTGTTTGCTGTAAAAGTCTATCTGCTAATGTACTCTTACCGTGGTCAATATGAGCGATGATGCAAAAATTTCTGATTTTTTTCATAAGGTGCAAAAATACAAAAAAAATCTACTTCTTTGGAAACTCATTTTTAAGAGAAAAATACCACTCCTCACCATATTTTCTAATCAGCGCATCTTTCAAGAAATCAATCACTCTTATCTGCTTCTCTTCTCCTTTAATGTAAGCATTTTTACAAACTTGCCAACGATGTAAATTCAGAACTTCATAATCGGGCAATTTCGTAACCCGAATCGGATATAAATGACAAGAAATAGGTTTATAAAAGTCTATTTCGCCATTCAGATAAGCCTTCTCAATAGCGCATTTAGCTATCTCGCCGTCATAGTGAACATAAGCACAATCTTCATTTTGGAGAAGAGGAGTAACTAATTCATTATCAGAATCATAATCGAAAAAGCCGTTCTTTTCTATAATTTTAGTCCCCTCCTTTGTCATATATTTTTTAAAAACAGCAAAATGCTCTTCTAATAATTTAATTTCATAATTCTCCAATGGTGCGCCTGCGTCTCCGTCAAGGCAACAAGCTCCTTTGCATGTTTGCAAATCACAACAGAAAAAGCTGTCTATTACTTCATCAGACACCAAAATGGTATTAATAATATGCATAAATAAAGTAAAGTTTAATAGTTAGAGCCGTTTAAGTTTAACCGTAAAATGTCTCATGATTTCTGCTTCCCATGCGATTTTCACTCCACGGGTAATGGTTTCGCGTCTGTCGTACACATTTTTTAGTGCGGCGGCTATAACGTCCATGTGATTATTGGTATAAACACGTCTTGGAATAGCGAGACGCAATAAATCAAGTCCGCTAAAACGATTTTCACGAGTTATCGGGTCTCTGTCCGCAAGGAGATAGCCAATTTCACAACCTCTAATGCCGGCTTCCAAATAAAGCTCAATGGTTAATGTCTGGGCGGGGAACTCCTCCTTTTTAACAAATGGAAGAACTTTTGTGGCGTCAACGAAAATTGCATGTCCTCCGGCGGGACGTTGATAATAGATTCCATACTCATCTAACTTCTTAGCTAAATAAGCGACCTGTTTGATTCTCGTATCCAAATTATCGAACTCCGTATTTTCGTCTAATCCAATAGCTAAAGCATTCATATCTCGTCCGCTCATACCGCCGTAAGTTACATAGCCTTCATAGATAATCCCTTTTATTTTCGCTTCTTCGTACCACTTCTCAATATTTGTAGCCATAAAGCCGCCCATGTTCACGATAGCATCTTTCTTCGCACTCATCGTCATACCGTCAGCATAAGTAAACATCTCTTTACAGATTTCTTTTATCGTTTTATTTTCGTAGCCTTTTTCGCGAAGTTTAATGAAATAGGCATTTTCAGCAAAACGAGCCGCATCAAAAAGGACATATTTGCCGAAGCGATTAGCAATTTCGCGAACTTCCTTTAAATTTTGCATGGACACAGGTTGACCGCCCGCTGTATTATTAGTAATAGTTACAATAACAAAAGGAATTTTATCGGCATGTTCCGTCAATACTTTTTCCAATTTTTTCGGGTCTACGTTTCCTTTGAAAGGAACCTCTAACTGCGTATCTTTTGCTTCATCAATCGTGCAGTCGATAGCAAAAGCTTTTCGGGATTCGATATGTCCTTTAGTGGTATCGAAATGCGAGTTTCCCGGAACAAAGTCGCCCTCTTTTACTAAACATGAAAAGAGTACATTTTCGGCGGCACGTCCTTGGTGCGTTGGTAAAATATGTTTAAATCCCGTAATTGCAGTAATCATATTTTTCATATTGAAAAAGGATTCGGCTCCGGCGTAGCTTTCGTCTCCCACCATCATGCCCGCCCACTGCCTATCGCTCATTGAACCTGTCCCGGAGTCCGTAAGTAAATCAATATAAACTTGGTCTGCTTTTAATTGAAAGACATTATAATGAGCTTCTTTAATCCAGGCTTCACGTTCCGCGCGTGTGCTCTTTCTAATGGGTTCCACCATTTTGATTTTCCACGATTCTGCAAAAGGTAATTCCATAATTCTTAGGGTATTAGTTAATATATTTTCAATTATTTTTTTCTTTTTAAAAGGTTTATGCATTTAGGACAGTCATTACAAACAATTGTTGTATCATTCGCATCAATTGTTCGTATAATTTCCCCGTCAATTTCATAATCTATCCACTTTCCACTACAAATGCCATTTTTGTAAAATCCCCATTTAGCTACTTGCCCATGCTTGAAATAAAATTTCCATTCACCGTCCCGTTCTCCCATATTGTAATGTCCTTCGTATAAGGGGGTTCCGTCTTCTCGATACACTTTATATTCTCCTTGCTCTTTCCCTTTTACGTAAAAAGCTTCCGTTTGAATTTTCCCATTTTTATGATAAGCAAAAGCCGGTCCATCTTTCACGGCATGATATGCCGAATCTTCTTTTACTGTTACAAAAGAGCAATCGGTATATTTTTTCTTATTCTTGTAATATCTAATCTCGCGTAGCAATTCATTTGTTAAATTCCCGCTTGAATCTACTTTGTAAAAATGAACAATATTAGGAGTGCTATCAGGATACATTATCATCACTTTTCTGCCGGGTAAACTATCTTCAGGATTAGCAACGGTGGTAGTTGTCTCTTTTTGAGAATTGCAACTTCCTAAGGTTAAAAAAGCGAGAAATAGTATAAAAAATAGATAAATCGGGTGTTTCATAATTGCGTTTTTGCAAAGATAAATTTTTTTCAGGAAATATTACAAAAATAGCAGTGAAAATTTTGAATATTATTCTAAACTTGTAGCTTTTAGTAGGGGAAAATATTTTTATTTTTTATTAGGGCGTGTCCCCTCGCTACGCTCGGGGTCGGCGTACGGCTGCAAGTACGCGGGCGGGAAACGTGGGGACGCAAAGCCGCAAAAAGAGCTTACAAGCTCGCTTTTTTGCGGCAGCGTCCCCAGCGCCTCCCGCCCTTGCGGGCTTTCCGCCTCCCGCCTCACGCAGGAGAGAGAGATGGCAAGCGTGCCATCTCTCTCCTATCAATTGCCGCGACTTTTAAGTTGTGGACGGCGTTATTATACTGATATTGAGGGCTTTAACCTAAACTTATTTTATTATAAATGATACCTCTTCGGGGTTCGCTAACTTTGGGCTTGATATTTTACTACAATCATATCCCACTTCGGGGTTCATTTTCCACTCTCTACTTTTAACCTAAATAGTTCTGCACGAGCAACTTGCGTGCGTGAGGGCGCAGCCGGAAAGCCCGCAAAGGAAGGAGCTTTGAAGAGCAAGGAGAAAAAGAGCGCCTTTAGAAGCTCCTTTTTCGACTATGCTATTCATAGCTCCTTCCTGCGGACTTGCAGGCGAAGACCGACCCCGAGCGTAGCGAGGGGGCACGCCCAAAAGAAAATTATAATCAAGAAAAAGCAAATAATTATAAGCGGTAAATAGATGGCGTAAAATGGTCTCTCTTTTTTTTGTATTTTTGTGCTTCGATTTGTAAATGTAAAAAATTAAATTATTCTAATTATGAAAAAAAACATGGCAATATTTGCATTATCCGCAATTTTTTTGTTTAGTTGCGGTAAAAAGAAAGATGATTCTGCTTCTCAGGACACAGCTAATCCATTTTTTAAAACTTGGACGACTCCCTACGGTATTCCTCCTTTTGAAGAGATTAAAGCCGAGCATTATATACCGGCTTTTGAACGTGGAATGGAGGAGCAAATAGCTGAAATTGATGCTATTGTGAATAATCCGGAGGCTCCGACATTTGAAAATACGATATTAGCCTTGGAATATAGCGGCGAGTTGTTATATAATGTTGCTGCCGTTTTCTTTAACCTGATGGAAGCTGTGAATAGTCCTGAAATGGAAAAAATAGCAGAGAATATTTCTCCTAAGTTGTCGAAACATAGCGATAATATCGGACTTAATCCCGAGCTTTTTAAGCGTATTAAAACCGTTTATGATAATAAGGAGAATCTCAATCTCACTGCTGAACAGATGCGACTTTTGGAAGAAAATTATAAATCTTTTGTTCGTGGCGGTGCTAATATTCCGGTTGAGCAACAACCTCGTTTTCGTGAAATTAATGAGAAATTATCTCTTTTAACATTAAAATTTGGGAATAATGTTTTGAAAGCTACGAATAACTATAAATTGGTAGTTGATGACGTTGCACAGTTGGAAGGAATGCCGAAAGGGCAACTTGAGGCGGCATTAGAAGCCGGAAAAGCCGATAAGGCAACCGAAGGGAAATATGTGTTTACAATACATTTACCCAGCATGGAACCTTTCTTGATGAATTGTAAAAATAGAGAACTTCGTAAAGAACTTTGGACTGCCTACTCTACGCGTTGTTCGTCAGATTCTCTCGACAATAGTGAAATTATTAATGAAATTGTGAATTTACGTCTCGAAAGAGCTAATATATTGGGATTTCCCTCTCATGCGGCGTACGTTTTAGACGATTGTATGGCAAAAACGCCGGAAGCAGTAAACAATTTGCTAATGCAAGTTTGGAAACCGGCTTTAGCAAAAGCTAAAAAAGAGGCTCAAGAATATCAAAAGATGATTATTGCCGAAGGAAATAGTTTTAAATTAGCTCCTTACGATTGGCGCTATTATAGTGAACAATTGAGAAAAGCGAAATATGACTTGGACGATGATGTAATACGTCCTTATTTATCTCTCGAAAATGTTAAAGAGGGTATTTTCACCGTTTGCGACAAACTATATGGTATCAGTTTTAAAGAAAATAATGAACTTCCTAAATATCATCCCGATGTTGAGACTTACGAAGTTATGGAAAATGACCAAGTTATAGCAATTCTCTATCTTGATTTTTTCCCGCGTGAAAGTAAACGTAGCGGAGCGTGGATGACCAATTTTAGAGAGCAGTATGTAAAAGACGGGAAAAATGTAATTCCTATTGTTTCATTGGTTTGTAATTTCACAAAACCTACGGCTGAAGTGCCTTCATTATTGAACTTTGATGAAACATCTACTTTCTTCCACGAGTTCGGACACGGACTTCATAGCATATTATCCAAATGCACATATCGTTCTTTATCAGGCACTAACGTTCCTCGCGATTTTGTGGAATTACCTTCGCAATTCTTTGAACATTGGGCTACCGAACCCGAAGTGATGAAAATGTATGCAAAACATTATGCTACAGGAGAAACTATTCCCGATGAGTTAATCGATAAATTAGAAAAAGCTGCTACGTACGGACAAGGATTCATAAATACGGAATTGTTAGCCGCTTCTTTCCTCGATATGGATTATTACACGATAACAAAACCTACGAATATCACTCTACCGGAGTACGAAAATGCGGCTATGAAAAAAATTGGCTTAATTCCTGAAATTATTTCAAGATATAAGAGCCCCTATTTCCAACATATTTTTTCCGGCGGATATAGTTCAGGTTATTACAGCTATACTTGGGCGGCAGTGTTAGATAATGACGCATTTGAACCCTTTAAAGAAAAAGGTGTTTTTGATTCCGAAACGGCTAAGTCGTTTAGAACTAATATTTTAGAGAAAGGAAATACGGAAGAACCGATGACTTTATATATTAAATATAGAGGTCAGGAACCGTCCATTGAGCCGTTGCTAAAAAATAGAGGATTGAAGTAATTCAAGGTTTTATTATTTTTGCGACCTAATTTTAATTTTAAAAATTATGAAAGTTGCTGTTTTTCCAGGTCAAGGTGCCCAATTCTCAGGAATGGGCAAAGACCTTTATGATAACTATTCGCAAGCAAAAATGATGTTCGAGGAAGCCAATGATTTGTTGGGTTTTTCTATTACGAATATTATGTTTTCAGGTACGGAAGAGGAGTTGAAGATGACGAAAGTTACGCAACCCGCTGTTTTTCTGCACTCTATTATTGCGTACCAAGTGCTGCAAGATGATGAACTGTTAGCTATGACCGCCGGACACTCGTTAGGAGAGTTTACGGCATTAGTAGCTAATAAAGTATTGAGTTTTCGTGATGGACTGTCATTAGTTTCAAAACGTGCTCATGCTATGCAAAAAGCTTGCGAGAAAACACCTTCTACCATGGCGGTCGTCCTTGGTTTTGATAATCAAAAGATAGAAGAGATTTGTCAATCAATAGATGAGGTTGTTGTTCCCGCTAATTATAACAGTCCGGGGCAGTTAGTTATTTCCGGTTCGATAAAAGGAATAGAGTTAGCTGTCGAAGCGTTGCAAAAAGCAGGCGCTAAAAGAGTGCTACCGTTAAAGGTTAGTGGGGCTTTTCACTCTCCGTTTATGTTGTCAGCGCAGGAGGAGTTAGCAGAAGCCATTTCAACGACCCAGTTTAATGACCCGATTTGTCCGATTTATCAAAATTGCACGGGAAAACCGTCGTTAGTAGCGACTCAAATAAAAGAAAACTTACTTTCTCAGCTCACTTCACCGGTATTGTGGATGCAAAGCGTTCAAAATATGATTGAAGACGGAGCAACGCGTTTTATTGAGTACGGACCCGGCGAAGTTTTACAGGGATTAATCAAAAAAATAGACCCCTCTATTGATGTAACGAGCGTAAAAATTTAAAGCAATTACAAACTCCCAAATGGAATTGATAATTCAATTCCGACCTCTAATCTCGGCAATTCCGTTTTTCCCATTTTCTCATTAAATAAATCAGAAAAACGGTACTGTCCGTATATAGCAATGAGTTCGTATCCTAATCGTGCGCGTACTCCCCATTGCAACGGATTGAAACCTCGAATGCTTTTACGAGTTTCTGTTTTAACAACCTTATGCTCTAATTTCTCTTTCATAAAATGGTTGTTGGCACAAACCCAACTTCCATAAACGCCGGTGTCAAAAAAGAGTCCAAATCCAATTAATTCATTGGGTAGCAACCTGAAACGTTGATAAACTTCAAAATTCAAAACCGTTATTTTAAGGTATTCGGTGTTGAACTTCTTGCTGCCGTCAAAATTATGGACGTAAAACTTATTTGAGCCGATTTCCGTACTGAAGCCAAGATTGTACCATTTGCATATATTCCCTTTAAAGCGTATTCCAAACATAAATGTTTGCGATTTTCCGTACCTCATTTTATAATCGGACGCTTTAAAAGGCGGAGTTATAAAGCCCCACGAGAGGTAAGGATAGATGTAATATTTAGATAATACTCCAAACGAAGAAGGCGGTAGATTTACCGGCGGAGAATATTTTACCATATACCTACTAAAAGAACGATCTTCATTACCTTCATCATTCGGAATAATATCCGTTCCGTACAGCAACTCTTTAACCTCTTTTTGATAATAAACACGTAAAATATCTCCATTTTCAATTTTCGATTTATTAAGAGGGAAGACGGTTGATGAAAAATCGGCAAATTTAACTTCCCAATAGTCTCTTAGTTGTCCGTCCGGTTTTTGAATATGAAGTAAGAGAGTGCTGTTGTTCAAATTTTTATTTGGTTTTACAGTGATATATATAGTCTTTTCATTTTGTGTAAAAGTGATGTAGGAAGAGTCCGATGTTTCAGCTTTTTTATTGAGAAAGTAGCTTGCTTGCGGAACGCCGTAACCATATCCATAATCAAAATAGGGGTAGAGATCTCCGGATTTTTCAATTTCGGTTTTCATTTCCATTGCTGTGAGCTGCGGACGAGTTTGCCACGCACAAGCGACAAAGCCGGCTACTAACGGACTTGAAAATGAGGTGCCGGACGCTTGGGTAAACCCTTTCTTTGGTTTTGCCACTTGAGCAGTACCGTATGCGGTTACGTTAGGTTTTAGTCGTCCGTCCGCGGTAGGTCCGAAAGAGCTAAAATAGATACGTTTACCTGTTTGAGGTTCAATTCCGCCAACGGACAAAACACTGTCGGCGTCTGCGGGTGTAATAAGGACACGCCAGGCTTTGTCGTAAGCCTCATTTCCCATAGAGTTGCAGACTAACATGCCTTTTGCCGCCGCCATATTTGCCGCTCTGCTGACTAACGATTTCTTCCCGTTCATATCTTTCGGATTGTAGCGAGATTTACCGTATCCCAACGAACTATTGATGACATTAGCGCCATTTTTATCAGCCCACTCAACGGCTTGCATCCACCAAACTTCTTCTTTAGCAGGTTCTGAATTGATTTCCGTGCGTGCTAACAAAAATTCGGCTCCCGTTGCCAATCCCATCTTTTGCCCTCTCTGTATGCCTGCAACGCAACTTAAAACCATCGTTCCGTGCGAGCTCCAACCGTAAACATTTTCCTTCTTTAACGGGAAATTCCAAGTTTTAATAATCTGATTATTCTTACGTAAATGAGCAAAAGCTTCGTGCTTATCTACATCGGGAAACCCACCGTCAAAAATAGCGATTCGCACACCTTTTCCATCTATCTGATTTTCAATAAATAAACCGCCCTCAAAACGTTCAACTTGCGGTAAAAACCCGATTTTGTCATAAGCATCATCATTAATTTCAGACGAACAATCTGTTACGTTATCCGTGTAAGCCGCTAGTCTTCCTTCCGTTTCTATGCGTTCAATCTCTTTTACAAAAGTTAATTTTTCTATTAAGGGCAAATTTTCATCTCTGATTTCCACCGCCATGGCGTTAAACCAACGGGTTTCCCCAATCATCTCTTCCGACAATTTTGCGACCTCATCTTTGTAATTTTCATTTAGTGGAAAATCCGTTATATCGTAAAGAGGAATATTCTGCTGCAGGCGTCTCTCAATCGCTTTAGCATCGAAATAAGAGTACGGGTCGAAAGTCGTTCCGTTTTTGTCGGTAAAATAGACCCAATAAATATTCTGCGAAGAGATATAATTTACTATGAACAAAGCCAACAAAGCTAAAGTTATACGTTTCATATTTTTTTATTTTTTAATTTATATGCAAAGGTAAATATTTTTTTGCAATACTATTTCCGACAGTGGAATTAAAAATGCGATAAGAGCCTACATATCTTTATATTTTTCTTTTGGGCGTACCCCGTTCGCTAATGCTCACGGGTCGGCATACGGCTTCCGCCCTTGCGGGCTTTCCACCTCCTGCCTAACGCAGCCAACTTGCTCGGACAGAGATGTATAGGAGAGAGACTGAAAGTGGAGAGTGTAAAAAAAATAGTAAATAAAATTATAATTGATTGAAAATCTGCAAGTTTTGTTTATGAACTCCCTAAAAAACTTGGATTAGAAAAATAGTACCTTTTTATCGTAGTTTGTCAATTTTTTTTAAGGTTAGAAGATTAACGGTCCAATACACGGCAAAAGCAATCATACCTGTCAGAGATAGGAAAATCAATTCACTAAATCCAAAGTTTCTTTCCCAAAATAGCAATCCGAAAATTAGCCCTGATATTACACATATTAATATGGTGAATTGAAAAAGAGTCAATCCCCAAACCCTTTTGCGGGATTTGAATTTTTCCCAAAAAGGTAGTGATAAGGTGAATTGAATTGTTAATGCGATAATTGTTGCTATGGGTACAAATAGTGTTAAAAACCCATTGTCGGGAGAGTGAAAAACATCTCCGTTGTAAATAATGAGATTATATAGTAATAAAAGTCCAAGCACTGTCAATATTCCGAGCATTGTCGGTAAAACTGTTTTAATCATTTTAGTTTTCATTATTATTTTGACGATGAAAAAATATAAAATAAGTGGTATAATCTCCTCTTTTAACGAGCAGGATTTTATTTATATTGTTGAGAATAAGTATACATTTTGTTTAATCAGCAAGATTTTTATAATAATTTTCTTTCTTTTTGGTGCTAATCAACCACAAACCGAGAAAAGTTATCAATCCGTTTACTATAAGCAATTCAAAACCAAAACGATATCCCATAAAAAGCTGAGTTGAGTA
>DUOL01000049.1 GCA_012838875.1 Bacteroidales bacterium
ATATACTTGGGGGACAACGACCTATAACACCTCCGGTACTTATACTAAAACGTTTACTGCTCAAAACGGTTGTGACAGTGTTGTAACGCTTAATCTTACTATTTCTCCATCTTCAAATGTTGTTATCAACGTAAATACTTGTAACAGTTACACTTGGACTGCTAATGGACAAACTTATACGCAGTCGGGAAGTTACACACACACAATACCACAAGGCAATCAATACGGTTGTGACAGTGTTATGACGCTTAATCTCTACATACCTTCGACACTATTATCCGCCAATATTACAGGAACAGATGTTCGTTGCTATGGCGGTAATGACGGAACAATTAGGATTGAACCTATTGGTGGTACTGCTCCCTATAGCATTTTGATTTATGATATTAACGACCTTTCCTCTTCAATCAGAGGATATAGTGGCGTATCCGCCGGAACTTCGCGTACTGCAACCGGTATTGCAAGAGGAGTTTATGAAGTACATGTAACTGATTTTTATGGTTGTTCTTATATACAAACAATTACTATTAATGAACAAACTCAATTAATTGCTACTATTTCAACATTACAAACTATTACCTGCTATAATGGGAATAATGGAAGTTTATTAGCTAATGTTAGCGGCGGAACTTCTCCGTATCAATATGCATGGAGCAACAACACATCAAACTCCGTTGTTTCAAATTTAGGAGCTGGCACCTATACTGTTACCGCTACTGATAACAACGGTTGTACCGCTATCACCTCAATTACATTAACCGCACCGGCTCAAATAACTTCTCAATTTAATGCCACAGCATGTAACTCATATACTTGGGAAGGCACAACTTATAACAATTCAGGAACTTACACAAAAACATTGTTAGCGAGAAATGGTTGTGATAGTATTGTTACGCTTCATTTAACAATTAATCGACCAACTACAGCTACAGTGAATGCAACTGCTTGTCAGAGCTATACATGGGCATTAAACGGTCAAACATATTATCAATCAGGAAATTATGTTCATACAATGACAGGAGCGAACAGTCATGGCTGTGATAGTATTGTTACATTAAATCTTTATATTCCTTCCTCCCCACTCAACGGCACAATTACTCCAACAAATGCTTTATGTTTTAATGCTAATTCCGGTACAATTACCGTTTCAGCTAATGGAGGAACGGCAAATTACAATATTTCCTTATATGATATCAATGATTTAACCACTACAATCGGTGAGTTTACAAATATTCCACCGTCCACACAACGTGTTTTCAATAATTTATATGCCGGAACTTATCAAGTTACCATCACTGATAATAACGGCTGTACTTTTACTTCAAACATTACCCTTTCACAAGCACCCGCAATTAATTTAACGGTAACTCCTCAGCACGTAACTTGTTATGGTGGAACGGACGGACGTGCTTCGGTGAACGTAAGCGGAGGAACCGGAACTTATCGTTATCAATGGTCTAATAATTCGTCTACACCAGCTATTAACGGTATCCCAGCCGGATACTACTCTGTTGTTGTTACAGACGCTAACAATTGTACTGCTTCGGGTAGTACAACCATTATACAACCTAATCCTATTACCTCCTCATTTAATCAAACCAGTTGCGACTCCTACACTTGGAACGGAATACGATATACTGCTTCAGGAAGCTATATCAATATTTTTAGAACTCAAGACGGTTGTGATAGTACGGTAACACTTAATCTGACAATTACCAATTCTTCCAGTAGCCACATTTATGTTACCGAATGTAATAACTACACTTGGTACGGCAACGTTCTTAATCAATCAGGTGTATACGACCATACGCTCACTGGTGCAAACAGCCAAGGTTGCGATAGTATTGTCTATTTACACTTAACTATTAATCGCCCAACTACCGCAACCGTAACTCGAGTTGCATGTGGTTCATATACTTGGCCCTTGAGCGGACAAACCTATAACCAAAGCGGAAATTATATTCATACGATTGTTGGAGGTAATGCCAACGGTTGCGACAGTATCGTTACCTTACGTCTTACTATTAATCAGCCAACTACAGGAGACATTACAGTAGCAACTTGCATCTCTTATACTTGGCCCTTAAATGGACAAACTTACACCCAAAGCGGAAATTACAGCTATACAATTGCTAACGGAAATGCTGTCGGTTGCGATAGTATTGTTACTCTACATCTTACGATTTATCAACCGACAACCAGCGAAACGACTATTGAGGCATGTGTATCCTATCAATGGGAAGTAAACAATGAAACTTATTTCCAAAGCGGAGACTACGTTCATTCCCTTGTCGGCGGTAATGCACACGGCTGCGACAGTATTATAACGTTACACCTCACCATTAATCAACCAACAAATTATGAAGTATATGACACCGCTTGCGTAGAATATCGTTGGAATATTTCAAACGAAACTTATTATGCAACAGGCGATTATGATTATATTGTTCCGGGTGGCAATGCACATGGTTGCGACAGCATTATAACATTACACCTTACTATTAATCAACCAAGTGTTCATGAAATTACAGTTATAACTTACAATCCATATTTCTGGGATGTTACCGAAGAAACATATAGTTCAAGCGGACAGTATTCTTACACCTACTACGGAGGTGCCGCTAACGGTTGCGATAGTACGGTCATACTTAATTTGACTATTAATTCTGTCGGAATTGATGACCAAGTTGCTAATGCCGCTAACATCTCGCTGTATCCTAATCCGACACGTAACTACGTAGAGTTAGTAATAGATGAAAATGTCGACATTAAAGAAGCGCAAATTTTTGACATCTATGGTAAATTATTAAAAATTGAGAAAATTGTAAATAAACATAGTAGAATTAGCTTTGAAACGTACGCTAACGGCATTTATCTATTACGATTAAATAATGGCACTGAAGTTGTTAAAACTTTTAAAGTAATAAAAAATTAGTCTCTATTAATATTTTCTGAGAGAGACCTCCTAAACAGAGGTCTCTCTTTTTACAAATAAGAATGAAAATAGCAATTTTTAGCAAACAGCCCATCAACGGAGAAAACTCTTTTATTCACCATATTATCTCTTATCTCATAAAAAAGAATATAGAGATTCTTATTTACGAACCGCTTTTAAATGATTATCTTACGTATAATAAGAATAATACTTTTACTTCATTCAAAACATATAATGATTTAATCAACTCGCAACCCATTGATTACCTATTCTCTTTGGGAGGCGACGGCACGTTCTTAGATGCTGCCAATTTAATTAAGAATTCTAATATTCCTATCGTTGGAATTAATACGGGAAGAATCGGATTCCTCACGGGAATTAATAAAACTAATTTTGAAGAATCGTTTTCTCTTTTAGAAAAAGGCGATTATGAGATAGAAGAGCGTATTTTACTTATGCTAAGTCATAGCGACATTCCAACCGCTCCTCGTGTTCATTATGCTTTAAATGACATAACCATTCGCCCTTGTGTGGATAATACCATTAATACTATTCATGTTTGGGTTAATGAAGAAAAGGTTAATACCTATTGGGCAGACGGTCTTATTGTCGCTACGCCTACCGGCTCTACCGCCTACTCGCTCAGTTGCGGCGGTCCTATTATTGTACCCTCTGTAAATGTGCTGATAATCACCCCTATTGCCTCCCATTCATTAGCCGTCAGACCGATTGTCATTCCTGACGATTCCATTATCAAAATTATTGTTGAAAATAGAAATGAGAAATTTTCTCTCGCTCTTGATTCTTACCAAATTTCATTGCAAAATCCTGTTGAGCTGACAATTACTAAAGGGAACTATACAATTAAAACTGTTCGTTTCCCCTCCGCCGACTTCTATTCTGTCATACGTGAAAAATTATTATGGGGCATCGATATACGTAATACAAACCCTAACTCCTAACATATCGTACAAAATAGGCTAAACTCAAATAACTATTTTCAATTTTTATGAATAAATATCGAAGTTTTGTTTTGCCCATAGCTCTTCTTTTAAGTTTATTTTTTCATGAAAAAATAGTAATTCTAAAATCGACAGTTCCGATTTTAATTTTCTCCATACTTTTTCTGAGTTTCAGCAATATCGACCTAAAAAAATTAAAATTTAGCTCTTTTAATATTTGGTTATTAGCTTTTCAGTTTACAGTCAGCTTAGCGGCGTACTTTATATTCGTTCCCTTTAATGATATTTTGGCGCAAGGAGCCTTATTAGCAATTTTATGCCCCGTTGCATCTGCCGTAGTTGTAATCTCTTGTTTACTAGGAGCTAACAAAGAAAAAATAGGCTATTTTAGCATTATCGGCAATCTCAGTGTTGCCGTTATGGCTCCTATTTACTTTTCTTTTATTGGCAATCAAGTTGATATGCCCTTTCGTGAATCTTTTCTTCTTATTTTCTCTAAGATGCTGCCTATCATTATTTTGCCTATTGCTCTATCTTTTTTGTTTCAATATTTTGCTCCAAAAATAAATCGTTTTTTTGTCAAATGTAATAGTCTCTCTTTCTATTTGTGGGCAATAGCTTTAACGATTACTCTAAGCCAAACCACCTATTTCTTACACTATTCTGAAAAATCACAACTCCCCATTATCATTGCACTCTCGTGCATTTCGCTATTTTCGTGTATTTTGCAGTACGGTGTGGGTTATTTTATAGGAAAAAAATATGGCGACACCGTTGCCGGTTCGCAAGGATTGGGACAAAAAAATAATTCGTTAGGAATCTGGATGGCTTATACCTATTTAGATCCCTTAACTGCCATTGTGCCAGCCTCTTATTCTATCTTTCAAAATATTTATAACAGTTACAGAATTGCCCTGAAAGAGCAAAAAGATAAAAAGAATAAATAGATTTAGGGCGTCCCCACCGCTTGTACCCGCGGACTTGGAGGCGGGCGCCGACCCCGAACGCACCAAGGGGACACGCCCTTGAAAAATTTATGATTATTTTTATTTCAACTAAAAAACAAACTCATCAATAAAAACAAAATTGCTTATTTTTGCACTACATTTATGAATGTATGAAACTCATTTTTATTTTCCTCTTATAATAGTACTGAATATCGTTTGAAATTTGTTTAATTTAAAAATATATGAAAAATAGTAAAATTGCTGTTATTGGTTTGGGGTATGTCGGCTTACCTTTGGCTCGTCTATTTTCGACTAAATATCAAACAATTGGCTTTGATATTAATGAGGAACGAGTGAAGATGTTGCAAGAAGGGCACGATAAAACTTTGGAAGTTGATGACCTTCTTTTACAACAAGCAATAAAAAGCGGATTGCAATTTACGTCTAATCTTCACGATATTAGAGATTATAACGTCTATATTGTTGCCGTTCCCACGCCTGTTGACCATAACAATTATCCCGACTTAACTCCCTTGCTTGATGTAAGTCGTATGCTTGGAAACGTGATTGCAAAAGGGGACATTGTCATTTACGAATCGACTGTCTACCCCGGAGTTACGGAAGAGGAGTGCATTCCCTTGATTGAGAAAGTGTCAAATTTAGTTTTTAATCAAGATTTTTTTGCCGGTTATTCACCGGAACGTATCAATCCCGGTGATAAAGAGCGTCCTATCGAAAAGATTAAGAAAATAACCTCGGGGTCTACGCCGGAAATTGCTGATTTTATTGATGAATTATACAATTCCGTTTTGTTAAATGGAACACATAAAGCCACTTCCATACGCGTAGCTGAAGCCGCAAAAATTATTGAAAATGCGCAACGTGACGTCAATATCGCTTTTATGAATGAATTGGCGAAAATTTTTAACGCTATGAATATCGATACGGACGAGGTCTTACAAGCCGCCGGAACGAAATGGAACTTTATTAAACTTAAACCCGGGTTGGTTGGCGGACACTGTATTAGCGTTGACCCATATTATCTTATACAAAAAGCGCAAATTTACGGTATCTTGCCTCGTGTTATGACGAACGCCAGACGCTTGAATGACGGAATGGGCGACTATATTGCTCATCAAGTTATTAAGCTGATGAATAAAAAGGGAATTATGGTTAAGGATGCCAAAATTTTAATTCTTGGCATAACTTTTAAAGAAAATTGCCCCGATATTCGTAATACAAAAGTGATAGACCTTTATCATACCCTCCAAGAATATACAAACAATATAACTATTTTGGACAATTGGGCTGATAAAGAGGTCGTGAGAAAAGAGTACGGATTAACCGTTTACAATGATTTTCAAGATATTAAAAATGAAAAATTCGATGTAGCCATTTTGGCGGTGGCTCACAACGAGTTTTTAGGGATAAAGATTAGAGATTTCTTAAATCAAACAGGTGTTCTGTATGATATAAAGAGCGTTTTACCTAAATCAACCGTTGACGGCAGATTATAAAAATATCTTTTTATGCATTGTTTATATTTAGCGGAAGATTATATCGGCTCTAAAGTTCATCATCAATTGTGTGCTGCGATTGATGAACAAAATCAGGGGACTATGACGCTCTTTGCCGTGCGAAGACGTAACGGGAAAACTAAGGATTTGACAACAATGTATGCTCCTGTCCACTACTCAACTTTTATCGCCGATTTGACCTCTTCGCACCTAAAATATAAATACTTTTTTAAACATAAAATAAAGGTAAAAGAGCAACTGCTTTTAAGTAAAACCGATATTAAACAGTACGACTTGATACATGCGGCAACACTCTTTTCCGAAGGTGCCTTAGCTTTTTCTCTGTTTAAAAAGTATAACATTCCTTACTGCGTGAGCGTTAGAGGGAGTGATATTAATTTTTATTTTAAAAAGATGCCGCACTTGTGGCTCTTGGGAAAAGAAATTTTGAAAAATGCTAAAAGCGTTATCTTTATTTCGCCATATTCACAAAAAAAACTTTTTAAAATTAAATTTTTAAAACCGATTTTAAAAAACTTGTCCGCTAAAAGTGTTATAATCCCTAACGGAATTGAAGATTTTTGGCATCAGAACCTATTTACACCGCAAGAGATGAAAAATCCTTATTCTCTGCTTTATGTAGGACGATTTGATAAAAACAAGAATATTTTATCGTTAATTGAAGCTGTCAGACGGTTGCGAAGCGAAAAACCCGAACTGCAACTTACGCTAATCGGCGGAAAAGGAAGTAAGGAAAGAAAAGTCCTTGATTTAGTGAAAAAATACGATTGGCTGCATTATAAAGGGGAGATTTACAAGCACGAAGAGTTGCTTTTACATTATCGCCAACACCATATTTTTTCAATGGTTTCGCACTCGGAAACTTTTGGCTTGGTCTATTTAGAAGCGTTGAGCCAAGGAGTGCCCGTCATTTATACAGCGAAGCAAGGCTTTGACGGTATTTTTAAAGAGTTGGAAATTGGCTACGGAGTCGATTCAAAAAATATTCAAAATATTATGGAAAATATTCAAAAAGTGATTGAAAATTATCATTTTTTGCAGAAAAATATCGCCAATATACCTTTTTCACAATTTGAATGGAAAAATATTGCAATGCAATATAATGATTTATACAAAAGCATACTTAGCGAAAAAATGTGTACTTTTGCCCATTGTAGTTAATTTTGATTTTTACAAAACTGCAAAAATGGGAATGGATTGGAATAGTTTCCCGTACTTTATAATTTTTTTATCGGACAACAATGAATAACAATATGCTTCCAACAATATCAATTATTTGTCCGGTATATAATGAAGAGAAATACATTGTAAATTGTATTGAATCTATTATTTCATGCGACTACCCGACCGCATTAATGGAAATACTATTCGTAGACGGAATGAGCAGGGACTCAACTCGAAAAATCATACTAAAATATATTGAAAAACACCCTTTTATACAACTAATTGATAATCAAAACAAAACAGTCCCGTTTGCATTAAATAAAGGAATCGCCGTTGCTAAAGGAGAAATAATAATTAGAATTGACGCACACGCCTCCTACCCTTCCGATTATTTTTCCATTTTAGTGAAAAATCTTCTAAAATTAAATGCCGACAATGTCGGAGCTGTTTGTAAAACAGAGGTTTTGAATAAAAATAAAAAAACTCTGGCTATTAAAAACGTACTGTCTCATCCTTTAGGTGTAGGAAATTCTTATTTCAGAACAGGAATTAGTAAAACTATGGAGGTTGATACCGTGCCTTTCGGTTGTTGGGAAAAGGAGATTTTTGAAAAATACGGCACTTTCAATACTAAACTAACACGAAACCAAGATATTGAATTTAATAAACGAATAAAAAAAGGAGGAGGAAAGATATTTTTAATTCCCGATACCTATTCTGTTTATTATGCCCGAGAAAATTGGAAAGATTTGTTTAACAATAATTATCAAAACGGCAAATGGAATATTTTGACGGTCTATTATACTTCTCAATTTTCCTCCCTCTCAATTCGACATTTTATTCCTTTATGTTTTATTTTGTCTTTATTAATTCCCTTGATATTGTCGTTTATTAATTTGAATTTCATCTATTTAACGGTTTTAAGTTTAGTTGCTTATTTATTACTCATTGCGTTTGGTTCTATAAAAATTGCTTTCAAAAAACAGCTACACTTTTTATCTTTAGTCTACACTTTTATGGTAATTCATTTTTCGTATGGGCTGGGCTCTTTGATTGGACTGCTACAAATCCCTTTCTTAAAAAAACAGTAACGAGGAAATGGAAAAAGAGAGTAATTCACAGATGGACTTTCATTTATATAAAGGCACGTGGGTTAACACAAAAGCGCCCCATCTTTATAATAAATTATCCGATGCGGAATGTAAAGCATTATTAAAACGTGGAGGATTTATTGTCCGTAATACCTATCATTTCGATTTGCCTCGAGAAAGCTCTTTTTGGTTTGTTATTAAAGATTCCTTCGGTGGAATGGACGAATTATCGTCGAAAACAAGAAATCAAATTAGAAGAGCTTTTAATACCCTTGATATCAAAATTATAAATAAAGATTTAATGCTTAAAGAAGGATATAAGGTTTATCTATCGGCATTTGAAAAATACAGCGTAAAATCACAAATTATGTCCCGCGAAAATTATGAAAAAATGATTGAAAACACGCCTGATAATTATGATTTTTGGGCTTGTATTGATAAAAATAACGGACATTTGATTGCTTATTCCATGAATATAATAAAAGATAACACTTGCCATTATTTAAGCATGAAAGCGATTCCTGAATATCTTAGAGGCTATTACCCTTTTTATGGATTATTATATGCTATGAATCAACATTATTTGGAAGAAAAAAAAGTTCATTATGTGAGTGACGGGGCTCGCTCCATAACGGAACACTCAAACATACAGCCCTTCTTAATCGAAAAGTTTAAATTTAGAAAAGCTTATTGTTGTTTACAATTAAAATACAAATGGTGGTTGCATTTCATCGTTATGATATTGTTCCCTTTCCGCTCTCTCATTCCTTTTTCATCGGTTAAAGCAGTTTTAAATATGCATGATATGTATAAAAAATGTAATTGTATCTAAATTTTGTCGTTACTTATGGGTATGTTTATTAAATATATTTTCGACCGTGTGGTTTCTTTTGTAGGATTAATCATTTTAAGCCCTCTTATTTTGATAATCGCCCTGTTGATTAAAGTCGAATCACCTAAATCTCCGGTTATTTTCAAACAAAAACGAATAGGCTATCAAGGTAAAGAGTTTATGATGTATAAATTCCGTACTATGGTCGATAATCACGGAGGTTCCTCGATTTCAGTGAAAGGGGAATCGCGAATAACAGCCTTAGGAGCTAAATTAAGACGTTTTAAATTAGACGAACTCCCCGAACTATGGAATGTGTTAATCGGCGATATGAGTTTCGTGGGACCACGTCCCGACGTACCGGGCTATGCCGATAAGTTGACAGGTGAAGATAGAAAAATTCTATTACTTCGTCCGGGAATAACAGGTCCGGCAAGTTTAAAATATCAAAACGAGGAGGAGTTGCTTGCAAAACAAGATAACCCTCAAAAGTATAATGATGAAGTAATTTATCCCGATAAAGTGAAAATAAATCTTCACTACTACTACAATAGAACCTTTATTTTGGACTTAAAAATTATTCTATACACATTGTTAAGAAAAGAATTAAAATAACTTATGGAAAAGAGAATACACTTATCGTTGGCTCACATGGGAGGCGAAGAGCAACGATTTATTCAAGAAGCCTTTGATACCAATTGGATTGCTCCCTTAGGTCCCAATGTAGACGCTTTTGAAATAATGCTTCAGAACTATGTTAGCAATAAAAATGAACCTTTGTATGTGGCAGCGCTCTCTTCCGGTACCGCCGCTATACATTTAGGATTAATCTTGTTGGGGGTTCAAAGTGGAGATGAAGTTATTTGTCAATCTTTTACCTTTTCGGCAACTGCCAATCCTATTGTTTATCAAGGTGCTACGCCCATTTTTATTGATAGTGAAAAAGATACGTGGAATATGTCTCCCCATTTACTTGAGAAAGCGATTATTGAAAGAAAAAAAATTACCGGGAAATATCCCAAAGCTATTATTCCCGTGCATTTATACGGAATGCCCGCAAATATGAGTGATATTTTGTCCATCGCTAAAGCCTATCAAATTCCTGTTATGGAAGACGCTGCCGAAGCGCTGGGTAGTAAATATAAAAATAATAAATGCGGTAGCTTTGGTCAATTGGGGGTATTAAGTTTCAACGGCAATAAAATTATTACAACTTCAGGCGGCGGTGCTTTGATTTGTAAAAGTAAAGAGATGGCTCAAAAAGCTAAATTTTATGCTACTCAAGCACGCGAGGATAAACCATATTATCACCACGAGAAAATAGGATATAATTACCGACTGAGCAATATTTGTGCCGGGATTGGCTGCGGACAAATGCTGGTGCTCAATAAACATATACAACGCAGGCAACAAATACACGAGTTGTACACTAATCTATTGAAAGAGATTGATGGAATCTATGTTATGCAGAATCCTTCGCCTGATTATGCGTCTAATTTTTGGCTTACTTGCATATTAATTGATAAAAATAAAATCGCCGTTAGCAATGCCGACATTCGTATCTATCTCGAACAAAAGAATATAGAGTCTCGCCACCTGTGGAAACCTATGCACATGCAACCGATTTTCCAAAAACACCCCTTTTATGGAGACGGAACTTCGGAAACCATTTTCAATCAAGGGTTATGTTTGCCGTCTGGGTCTTCATTGACAGACGATGATATAAATCGTGTGGTCAAGGAAATTCGTTCTATTATCTAATCTTATCTATTATTAAATCCCTGATATACTGATTATTATCACATTTCTTACTATTTTTTCTCACTAAATAATAATCATATTTTTCTTTTGGGCGTGCCCCCTCGCTACGCTCGGGGTCGGTCTTCGGTTCCAAGTCCGCAGCCGTTAGCCGTGGGGTCGCAAAGCGGCAAAAAGAGCTTACAAGCTCGCTTTTTTGCCGCTGCGTCCCCAGCGGCTTACGGCTTTGCGGGCTTTCCACCTGCGCCCTCACGCAGCCAAAGCGGAATGTACACATCAAAAACTGAACAAATTTACTTACACGTTGGCACTCATTAAATAGGCTTTAATAAAATCGTCCAACTCGCCTTCCATCACCCCGTCAACATCGGAAGTTTCATGATTCGTTCGATGGTCTTTAACCAATTTGTAAGGATACATCACATAACTTCTAATTTGCGAGCCCCACTCAATACGTTTTTTACTGCTCTCAATTTCAGTAATCTTTTTTCTTTTTTTCTCAATCTCAATTTGATAAAGCTGTGATTTGAGCATTTGCATTGCTTTTTCTCTATTTTGCAACTGCGAGCGGGTTTCTTGGCACTCCACAATAATCCCTGAAGGCTGGTGGTGCAGTCGAACCGCCGTTTCCACTTTATTCACATTTTGCCCTCCCGGACCGCTGGAACGATATGAGTCCCACGAAATGTCAGCAGGATTTATATCTATTGTAATATCTTCATTAATAATAGGATAGGTAAAAACTGAGGCGAAAGAGGTATGACGTCTATTAGCAGAATCGAAAGGAGATAATCGCACTAAACGGTGTACTCCGTTCTCACTTTTTAAATAGCCGTAGCCATAAGCTCCTTCCAACTCAATAGTTGCCGATTTTATTCCCGCCACATCGCCTTCTTGTCTATCCAAAAGTTTAACTTTATATCTGTTTTTCTCCCCCCAACGTATGTACATACGCAATAACATTTCCGCCCAATCACAACTTTCCGTCCCACCGGCGCCGGAATTGATGGTCAGCACGACACTTAACGCATCTTCTTCATTGCGCATCATATTTTGAAATTCCAACTTCTCAACCACTTTCAGTACTTTCCTATAATACTCTTCCACCTCTTGTTCACTTCCCTCATCTTCTTCCAAAAATTCATACAATACGGTCAACTCGTCATACATTGTTACTGCCCGTTCATAGTCCCCGACCCACGACTTAAGGAAGCTAATCTCTTTGAGCAATTTTTCGGCTTTTTTGGGGTCATTCCAAAAATCGGGCTCGTGAGTTACTGCCTCTTTTTGTTTTATTTCCGCTTTCTTATTATCAATGTCAAAGAAACCTCCTTAACTCACTGAGTCTCTTTGCAATATCTTTAATTTGGTCATCTAACATAGCTATTTTTTTAATTCTTGTAATTTTTCTATAATAAGCTCATTTTCGAAACCTTTGCTCAGCAAATGAGAATACAATTTATGAAAATCTTTCTCGCTATCTCCGTTCAATCTAAGCCATTTTTGGGCACACTCATCTAATTTCTCAAAATAGATTTCACTATCTACATTTTCAAGTGCTTTACGAATCATCTTTTCTGCAATTTCCTTTTGTCGCAAATGTTCTGCAATTTTCACCTTTCCCCAACTTTTTTGGTTCAATTTTCCTCTAACAAATTGTTCTACGAAGCGTTCTTCATTCAGAAAATCTTCCTTTTTCAAATTCTCAATAATCTCGTTTATCACATTATCAGGCAGTTGGAGAGTCCATAATTTCTTTTTAACATCAAACGGGGCACGCTCTTGATAGGCGCAAAACTTTCGCATTTTATTAAGTAATTCTTTTGTTTCCATTTTCTGTTTGCAAAGTGCAAAGTTACACGTTTTTTTTATTTTGCTTTATTATTGTTCCACAAAAATTAACCGGTTTTGGCAAGTTAACGTCTCAACTTTCCGCTTGGGTTGCGTGAGGCGCTTAGGTGGAAAGCCCGCAAGGGCGGAAGCCGCTGGGGACGCGGCGGCAAAAAAGCGACTTTAGAAGCTCTTTTTGCCGCCTTGCGACCCCACGGCTTGTGCCCGCGGACTTGGAA
>DUOL01000050.1 GCA_012838875.1 Bacteroidales bacterium
AAAAGCGAGCTTGTAAGCTCTTTTTGCCGCCTTGCGACCCCACGGCTTGTGCCCGCGGACTTGTAACCGGGCGCCGACCCGTGAGCGGTAGCGAACGGGACACGCCCTAATAAAAAATATAATTATCTACTTGATTGGCAGCTCTCAATGTCTTCTTAACTACCAATAGATTTTTTTCTAATTGCTAATCAGATATTTAGTTCTTTTTCACAAAAGTAATATGATTTTTGTGTTGGAATATTAAAAAATGACGTATATTAGCAACGTAAAAAACGACTAAATCGCCTCAAAAAATAATGTAGAAAAATAACCAAAAATAATTTAATCTTTCCTTATCTCCCAGCGATACTTAGTTTTGTTTTTTATTATGATTTACTTTTGTTCTAAAACGCTCTTTTGACTACATTTTTTGATTTTTTATTGAGACAAGAATCATTTATTTTGCGCCTATTTCTTTAAGAAAAAGGAGCAAATTTGTTTTTGAAATGATAAAATATTATATATAAATTTAAAACAAAATGATATGAAATCAAAAGGTATACTTTTTCTATTTTTCTTTTTTTCATTATTTGCTCTACAAGGGCAATCGGTTAGTGTTTGGCAGGGCGGTAATACTACTTGGACAAGTGGTGCCGGGACACAAGTAGACCCATATTTGATTGAATCGGCTGACCATTTAGCCTATTTGGCGTCTCAAACTAACTCAGGGACAACTTATTCGGGTACTTACTTTAAAATGGCCGTTGATATTGACTTGAACGGTCTCAATTGGACTCCTATCGGTAATTCTTCAACTTACTCGTTTCAAGGAAATTTCGATGGCGATAACCACACAATTTATCAATTAAATATTATGGTTAGTGGAGGTAGCAATGTATATGTCGGACTCTTTGGGTATTTATCAAATGCTAATATTTCCAAAATAAAGATTAAGGGAGGGGTAATAAATGTCGCAACTTCGGGTGCAAATTATGTTGGTACCATAGCCGGCTATGCTTCGGCAACAAACATTGACAGTTGCGGAAATTCCGCTAATATTCTAATCAACAACCAAGGTACGACATCTGCATATAATTCGTATGTTGGTGGATTAGTAGGCTATATGACTGGTGATGTGGGAAATCTTTCCAATTCCTATAATAAGGGAGAGCTTAATTTTACTAAAACTTTACAAACAACCAGTAGTACTAGTTACTCATGGAGTAGCTATATCGGTGGTTTAGTTGGCTATTTGCAATATAGTGACATTCTCAATTGTGGTAATTTGAATAAATTAACAATTATGAATGATGTAACTACATATACTAAAAACTCGCGAGTATATGTAGGGGGTGTAACAGGATATGTCAATGCGAGTGCAACCTATCCTGTTGTTATTGATAAGACTTATAATCGAGGTAAATTAGTAGTTAATAATAAAGCTTATTCTTCTAGTAGTTATTATGCTTACGCCTATGCTTATATTGGAGGTGTTGTCGGTTATCATCAAACCGGCTATATCTCTATCACCAATTGTTATAATCGAGGAGATATTGAACCTTACGTGTACTCGTATAATAGTTCCTACGGTCAATCACATAATTATGTTGGTGGAATTTCAGGTTATTTAGCTGCTACCACTGCCACCTATACTAATTGTTATCATTCCGGTAGCGTTCCGGCTACTTATACTCCTTATAATCAAGATGCGGGTAACGGTTATAAAATATATCAGCATGGTTGTTATGCTTATAATCCATCTACCGTATCGCCCACTATTGAGAATTGTTATTTTCAAAATGATTGCGGTTGCACGGTTAATTCGAGTCCGTATGCGTCGCCGTTAGCTGCCTTTATTTTGCAAAGTCAAGGTATGCCTTCTACCTTAGGGTTGACGAATTGGAGTCAAGACATAAATCCGAGAAGAAATGGCGGCTATCCTATTCTTTTAGGAGGGGTTTATCCTGATTTACTTGAGACACTTCCGGTTACAGATACGACGGCCGTTTCTGCAAAATTATATGCAATTGTTGATGTTCTACAAGTTCTTCCGGAAAATTGTTCGGAAATGGGATTTGAATATAAATTACAAGGAACTGCAACATATACAAGTATTAATTGTGCGTTAGATGATACTTTTTCGGTCGTTTTAGGTGGTTTATTATCTTGTACTACTTATACGGTTCGTCCCTATTTAACAATAGATGCTTATAAGGTATATGGGGATACGCTTAATTTTACCACATTATGC
>DUOL01000051.1 GCA_012838875.1 Bacteroidales bacterium
CGTAGTAACGGAATATCCGGCAAATTTTTGGAATTTTCCAATAAAAAAGATAGATTTTTTAATGCGTACGGAATACTCAAAAGGAAATGACTCTTTCTTTCAAAATAACCACGATAGCCATAAGCTCCCAAAGCCTGTAAAATGCGTATTAAAACGAAACCGTCGAAATATCTTATAAAGTTTTGTCTTTCAATAGATAAAACCTTTTCTGCTTCGTCTAAATAGATAGCAAATAATTTTTCTCGGTCGGAATTTGAAAGATTAGCTTTTCCGTCATAAAGCAGCGAAGCGAGGTCATATTGCAAAGCCCCTCTCCTACCACCCTGATAATCAATAAAATAAACATCATCGTTTTTCAGCATAATATTTCGCGATTGAAAATCACGAAATAGGAAAAAATCACTTTCCGCCCTCAAAAGAAAATTTATGAACGTCTGAAAATCATTTTCTAATTCTTGCTCATCAAAAAAGAGATTTATCAATTTGAGGAAATAGTATTTGAAATAGTTAAGGTCCCACATCATTGACTGATTGTCAAAGGCATCTCGCGGATAGGCATACTGGAAATTCAAATTTTGCCGTCCCAAATTCTGAATTCTCGGTAACATTTTTACCGTTTTTTCATAAAACTTGAATATATCGGCTTCTAAATTTTCATTTTCAGGATTATGATGTTTGGTGAGGTAAGAAAAGAGTGTTTCATCGCCTAAATCTTCTAATAAATAGTACTTTTTACTTTCATCAATATGAAATATTTGAGGAACATTAATGTTGTTATTACTAAAAAAATCCGTATAGTAGAAAAAGGCTCTATTTTCTCTCACGTCACCATTATAAACGGCAATTAATGAAGGATTATCACGAAAGAGCAGTCTAAAATATTGGCGATTAGAGCCTGATTGTGGGATTTTATTAATAGCGATACAAGAGGTTTTAGTGTACTCTTGAGCTAATCGCACCAATTTTTCTTCGATATTAATCATACATTAAAAAAAAGATAAAAATCACAATTCTTGAAATAGATTCGGGGTATCTGTCGGTTTAAATTTTCCGAGATGTCTATACGCATTTTCTGTAGCTTCGCGACCGCGTGGCGTGCGCATAAGATAGCCTTCTTGAATAAGGAACGGTTCGTACACTTCCTCAATAGTTCCTGGGTCTTCACCGACAGCCGTAGCAATAGTATTTATGCCCACCGGACCACCTCTAAATTTCTCAATAATAGTAGAAAGAATTTTATTATCCATTTCATCTAAACCGTGTTGGTCGACATTGAGGGCAGCGAGGGCGATTTGAGTAATTTCGTAATCTACGACTCCACTTCCTTTGATTTGGGCAAAATCGCGGACTCTTCGTAGCAAAAGATTGGCGATTCGCGGGGTTCCGCGACTTCGGCGGGCAATTTCCAACGCCGCCTTCTCATTAATCGCAATTTTTAAAATTGAAGCGGCACGTTTAATAATTTGAGCCAAAATAGAAGCCTCGTAGTATTCCAATCTCAGAGTTATTCCAAAACGCGACCTCAACGGAGCCGTTAACAAACCGGAACGAGTTGTAGCACCAACTAATGTAAAGGGATTCAAAGAAATTTGCACACTTCGGGCATTCGGACCCGTATCTATCATTATATCAATTTTATAATCTTCCATTGCTGAATAGAGATACTCCTCTACGACAGGGGAAAGTCTATGAATTTCATCAATGAAGAGAACATCGTTGGGTTCTAAATTGGTAAGCAGTCCTGCCAACTCGCCGGGTTTATCAATCACCGGACCTGAAGTTACACGCATATTAACCCCCATTTCGTTGGCGATAATGTGGGAAAGCGTAGTTTTTCCCAACCCGGGCGGTCCGTGAAAAAGGACATGATCTAACGCCTCGCCACGAGCTTTTGCCGCCTGAACAAAAACAAGCAAATTATCTATAACCTGCTTTTGACCAAAAAAGTTATCAAAATCCGCAGGACGAATCGCCTGTTCAAACTCCTTTTCCGTAGTAGTCAGTCGTTTTTTTGAAGGGTCTAAATTAGCATTCATCATTTTAAATTTCTTAACGGTAAATAAAGAAAAGTTTTCGCCACCTTATACGACAAAAACATCTCTATTGCAAATTTACCTCTATTCTACAAAACTCTCGGTCATCATCTTTTGAAAAAATGGTGGAAACGAGATGTTGCTCCGTTATATTCTGAACTATAATACCGTAAAAATCTCCTATTTTTGATTGAGAGAGATAGTTCACAGTGATATTTTTGATTTTTTCTATTCTAAAATCGTCTATTTCTATATTATCAATGAACCACTGTATGTATTTGGCATTATTGGTATGTTGATTCATGTCAATATCCGAATAAAGTACGGGATGAAATTGAGAAGCTGAGGAAGAAATATCTATTTTTTTAATTTTAGGAGCTTTTTTCTCGATAGCATGTAGATTTTTACAAGTATAAAGCGAAGAATCTAATTCCGGTAGAATCTGCGGCTTAAAATAAGTTGTGTCGAGTATTACCCAGTGCGAAGTTACGGCAATAAGTAAATTGCCGTGAGTATCGAAAATTTCATAATCGCGAGGATGTGTAAGTAAGTCAACTTCCTTGCCCCAGGTTTTAATGATAATCGTCTCTTTCCACTTCGGTAGTCGGGAAATTTCAACGTGCATTCTAATTAACGCCCAAAAAAGGTTAAATTGCATTAAATAATCTCTCCCTGTTTCATGAAATTCCACATGCTCCCAAGCCACTTCCTGCAACAAAGAAAAGAGTGCAGGAATTGTCAAAAAAGTCTCCTGATCGACTAAATACGACGGAATAAAGAACTCTTTATCAAAAATAGGCTCATGCATCATAAAATAGAATATGTTTCAAAAATAGCAAAATTAACCCAATTATGCTATTTATAGGTTACTTTTTTCTGCTCTGCCAAAACCTTTTCACGATTTTGTTGAATATCGATAAATTGAGGTTTAACGTCAAACTCAACTAACAATTGGTTATTTTCAGCATCAAAACTAATGTTATCTATCAATTGTTTTATCACAAAAATATTTTGGTCGTTATTTTCAGGAGAAGCATTTGATAGAGTAGGCATAATGTTATCAAGTGTCTGATTACTTGTTATTTGAATTGCCAATTGTTGATTGTTGAGATTAAAATTGATAGTCAATTCCAGATTTTCGGAATCGGAATTTTCAATAATGAGAATAAGCAAATCATTCATAGCAAGAGAAATTGTTCCAAAGTCATTCTCTAATTTATACGTCTCGCAAAAATTTTCAATAACATTTAATGTTTCCGTTATTGCTGCTGTAGCGTCTAATTGCTTTAATTCAAAATTATACATGATTTTTTATTCTATATTATAAAAATATTGATTTACTTTTTCTTTGTAGTAGTAGTTAAGATTAGGCGGGACTGTTTTAAGCATTTCGGTCTGTTTTTGCTTTGTTTTGTCTATATCCCAATCTTTGGGAGGATTCGGATTCCGCATATTTCTTCCTACTTGCGATTCTCGTTTTTCCTCTTTTTCTTGTTTCATTTCGGCACGTTCACTTTCCAACAACCGCGTCTCTATGTTCTTTTGTCGATTTATCGTTTGCTGTGTTATCGTCTTGTTAACTAACTCTTTTTCAGTTCGTTGCATCTCCTGAATCATTTGTTCGAGAGATTTGTCGCCGACCCCATTTTGTGCTTTAAGTTCGTCTTGTAGGTCTTGCATCATTTTACGAATTGCTTCTTGTTGTGCCGCCATCTTAGCAAATTGCTCACTTAAAGAAGGTTGCCCCGGTTGCTGCATATTATTTTGTTTTCCATCACCTTGCTCCAACGACCTTTTCAGTGCTTCCATTTGTCGATTCAGTTGCTGTTGCAGTTCGCGTGCCGTCTTCGCTTTACTTTTCTTAGAATTTCCCGAATTACTACATGAGGAAGACGATTTCCCTTTTTTCTTACATTTGCTACATTGCGACTGATTTTGTTGTTGTTTTTGCTTTATCTCTTTCAAAGATTCCCCCAACATTAAAGCGAGATTATTAATTGACGTTAGGGCAAATTGCTGATTGGAAGCCGAATTTGACGTTCTTCTATCATTCAGATTAACTTTTGCCTGCTCAAGGTGGGTCTCAATTTTTGAAACTTCTTTATGTATAAAGGGTTTTACCGCTGCTTGACGCCGTGCAAGAGCATTCAAGGAATCTCGAATAATTACCATATTCTCCTGAATGGTAAACTGCTTCCTCACTGCGTCCGTTAAAGATGAAGAGCGCGGCGACATCGCACGAACAGCAACCAAATTCTCCTCCTGTTGAAACGAAATTCTCACTAAATTATCCAAAATTTGTCGTAACGTTTCAATATCTTCCTCTAATTCTTCGCCTTCATTTTCCAATTTATCAAGCTCCATTTGATAAGACAACTCCTCTAACTTTTCGCCGGCGTTTTTTTGCTTTTCCGAAGCCTTATTTCGATTATTTTTCTGCAACGACTCCTTACTCTCTTGCATGTCCTTCTCAATATCCTTCTGTAATTCAGAATGATCTTTCATATTTGTAGGCTCTTCGAGTTCTTTATTTAGTTTTTTCAGTTCTTGAATCTCTTTATTGAGCTGCTCATATTTCTGTTCAACATTTTCCTGTTTTTGGAGTAGCTCCTCTTTCGAAATTTGTTTATTCTTCGTCTCCTCTGCTAACTGTTTCTCTTCTTGAGCCAACTGACGCATCTTATCAATTATCTCATCATATTTCTTTTCAAACTCAAGATGTTTAAAGAGCTGTAATTGCTCATCCAATGATTTATTAATCTCTTCATTACTCAACTTCATTTTCTCCATCATCTCCATCATCTTATCCTTATTCAACTCATTCATCATATCCTGCATCTTTTGAAACATCTCTTTCAACTCGTCCGACAATATCTCATCGAATCTTTTTTGCAACTCTTCTTGTTTCTTTAAGATCTCAGGAGTTAAATTTTTATATTGCTCTTCTACTTGATACTGCTCATTTTGCTGATTTTTCAAATCTTGAATCTGTTTTTGTAAATCATTATATTTTTCTATAAGATCCGACATCTTTTGTTGATCTTGCCACGAAGTAGTCTTACTCTGCATAATTTGTTGTCTCAATTGCTCCAACTCTTTACTAAGTTGCTTAGATTGTTTAAGTAATTGAGAAAAATCATCTTTCATTTCACTATTTCCCTGTTTCAGCTCTTGTTCAATCTCTTCCAATGTTTTAAAACGGTAGTTGAACGTAGAAGTTTTGCTCATTTTAAAGCCGTTAGGTGCATCATTATCACGAACTTCAAAATGATATTCCAAGCGATAACCCGGCTCAAGATATAAAATGCCCGCATCAAAATAATAATAAAAATCTTGCAATGTTATCCGATTCTGAATATCAATCGAAATAGCTTGGTTCGTTTCCAATAAATCTCCGTCAGCATTAAATTTCGAGTAAACAAATTTCAAACTGTTAAAACCATAATCATCTTTAATATTGCCTTTAAAATAAATTCTATCAGCAAAAAAGGAGTCTTGGCGACTTTCGACAAAAATTTCGGGATATTTATCGGGGACAACCGTAATGGCATGTTTCAACGTATCCTTATTGCTATAATATTTATTAGCATTGATAACCGCATAATCAAAGGAGTTTTTAGCCCGTACGGAGATTTGATAAATATCATTATCGGATTGTAGCGTTTTCTGCAAATTATCGGTAATAAACAGCATACTATCCGTATTTTTCGTATAGAAAGACCACGTAAGTGTAGTTCCTTCGGGCACAATAATATCACCATTATTTTCTACGGTTTCGTTATTTTTATTGAGGTATGCCGGATATTGCAAATTCACAACAAAACTGATTGTAACAGGCTTAGGAAGCACTGAAATGGTATACGGTTTTGAGGTAAATTCCTCGGTAACAAGTTGAAATTCGGTAGTGCGTTGGATATTTTGAAATGTATAAGAAAATTCCGTGAGCGACTTAGCTTGCAATTTGAATCTTTTATCTTTAATAGCAATATAAACCTCTTGAGGTACCTCATCTCCTACCACTTTCACTCTTAACTCGTAAGTTTCATTTTGGAAGGCTGTCAACGAAGGATTTAAAATTTCAAAATTATACGGAGCAGGACGTTCAAAATATTGCTGATATTGCACTATTCTTTTCGTAGAATCGGTAAAAATTTCACTTTTAACGGAAAAAAGAAGAATAAAAAGCAATATCGGAATAGAGACCCACTTTAGGTAACGCGTGCTCTTTTTAAAAGGAATTGCCTTAACAAATGGAAACGGTTTTATTTTTTCACTTTTGGCATCTATCGCCGCAATTAACAAGTCGTAACTTTTAAATTTCCCTTCCTTCATTAAATTCTCTAATTGCAATATATTCAGCAATTTGTCATCAATTTCAGGGAAATGTTTGCCGATAAGAGAGGCTATTTTCTCATTACTTATCTGCTTGCCAAGTCCCAAAATTTTCAGTATTGGAATAAGAATATAAAAGATAAATGTAAGAGCAAAGAGTAAAATATAGGAATAGAAGAAAATGCTACGAACAAGGGAGTTGAAATAAGAAAAATATTCTAATACCGTGTATAAAATGAAAGTCAAAAGTGTAATAGCTACAAAAAAAATAGCCCCCTTATACAATTGATTAAGGTAATATTTTTTTGCAAAATCCCTCAGCTTTTCTCTTACAATTCGTTGATTCTCAAACATTTCAAAATTTTATAAAACTATAATTCCTATTTTGCAAATATACATCATATTTGCAAATAAAAATTTACTTGATTCATTATAGTAAAAAGGCAAAAAATAGTTGTACTTTTGCAGGTTAATCTTTATGAAAAAAAGAAAAAATATTCATTTCTCTATTTTTTATTTTCTACTCATTCTTGCAGTAGGAAGTATACCCTTTACTAAATTTTTGCTTTTACCTATTACCTTGCTTCTATTCTTAAATTTCATTGTCGAAGGTGCGTGGAAAGAGAAACTTGCTCGTCTCAAGAACCCGAAAGTTCTTTTTTTCATGTTGCTTTTCGTCTCTTTTTATCTTCTCTATTGCATAGGATTATTCTATTCTTCAAATTGGCGAACGGCGTTAAGTAGCTTAGAGTGCAAACTCATTCTGTTCATTGCACCTATAGTCATTTTATCCTCTGACATTTCACAATTTATGCAAAAAAAAGTTCATTTTTTATGGAAAGTTTTCATATTTTCTTCTTCTCTTTTAATAATCACAAATCTTGCTATTTCACTGAGTGAAGCTATTACTTTTCAAAATTACAAATTGTTCTTTTTTTACAGCAAGCTCTCTCATTTCATGCACCCTTCATATAGTGCGATGCATATTACAATTGCTTTGGCTTTCTCTCTCTATTTTCTATTTTTCAATAAACAGGCGTCTCCCCGTTGGGAAACCTATTTTCTCTACGCTACCCTGCCGTTATTTTTCATCTATATCATTCTACTACAATCTAAAGCGGGCATTCTCATTTTGGGCTTTTTAATATTCATCTTCACTTTATTCTACATCAATAGAAAAAAGAGATATTTTTTCCGCTCTTTTATATTTATTCTTGCCGTTTTATTAGCAGGTTATTTTGTTATTTTTAAGTTTTCTGCGCCGTTTAACAGACTACATATCGCTTGGGAAGCAATTTCGACACCAAAAGAAGGGACGGAACAAGCCAATGACGGCACTTCACTACGCCTTGCCGTTTGGCAAGTATCTTTCGATTTAGGAGTGAAAAATTTACCTTTCGGCGTGGGGACGGGGGACACAAATGATGAACTAGTTAAGCGCTACCGTGAAGATAATATGACCTACGTTTTGAAAAAAGAACTTAACGCTCATAATCAATATTTACAGACGTTTTTAGCACTAGGTATTTTAGGAATATTGCTTTTATTAGCACATTTTATTATCCCGTTAATATATGCGGTCAAGTATCGTCAATGGGTTTATATCATCTTCATTATCACTGTTTTACTAAATTTTTTGGTAGAATCGATGTTGGAGAGACGTGACGGGACAAATTTTATAGCTATATTTAACGCATTATTCTGTTATCTAATGATTTACAAGCATGACAAGGAGGAGACGCCCTCTTATGCAGCATAACTGCAAATCAATCTGCTAACGATTCATTTAGGCATCTTTTCCGAGTATAGACAAATTTTCTTTCAACAATAAGATATTTTAGTAATATTTTTGAGAAATATTCTCATTATTTCATCATTTCTTAAATATAAATACTTATCTTTGCAAAATAATTTCAAAAATAGGCAATTATGTTACTTGAATTTAGTGTCGGAAACTTTCTTTCTTTTCGAGAAAAAAAAACCTTAAACTTAGTAGCTTCAAGTATTAGCGACTATAAAGGAACAAACACCATCGCGTCCGAAAGGCACACTCTTTTAAAAGGTGCTGTCATATATGGTGCAAATGCAAGTGGTAAATCAAATTTCATTCGTGCTATGAGCACAATGAAAAGAATAGTAATGCTATCTTTTAGTCAACCATCAACCCAGGCTATAGGTGTAACACCATTTTTATTAAATACTGAAACGGAACAGTCCCCATCATATTTTGAGGTTTTATTTGAAGTAGATGGAATACGATATAGATACGGTTTTGAAGTAACAAATAAAGAAGTTGTTGGGGAATGGCTATACGAATCAAAGAGAAATATTGAGAAATTCTTGTTTCTAAGGGAAAAAGACGGGATAGAAGTATCTCCTTCCTTTAAAGAAGCAGAGAACTTGGAAAGTAAAACAAGAAATAATGCATTGTTTTTATCGGTAATAGACCAATTTAATGGTGCTACAGCCAAAAAAATAATGAATTGGTTCTACAATTTTATTACTATTTCAGGATTAACTCACGAAAATTACGAATTAGTAACATTTAAAATATTAGAAAAAGAAAACACAGCCAAAGCAAAAACTCTGCGTAATTTTTATGACCAATTAGATTTAGGTTTTGATGGCTTGTCTATTGGTAAAGAAAAATTTAATCCTAATAGGATTTCGGGAAACACCCCAGAGCATTTGGTTAGATTACTAATTAAAGATTTGGAGGGAACTTTACGCTTCAAAATAAAGACCTTACATAAAAAATATAACAAAGAGAACAAAGAAGTCGGATACGTTGAATTTGATATGCGCAATCAAGAGTCGGCAGGTACTAACAAAGTGTTTAATATATCAGGACCGATTTTTGACGTTTTACAAAAAGGTGGTGTTTTAGTTATTGATGAACTTGATTCGAGTTTACATCCTCTGATGACATTGGCTATTACAAGACTCTTCAACTCAGAGAAAGAGAATTCTAAAAATGCACAATTAATTTTCACCACTCACGATACAAATTTGTTTTCGTATGGGAAGTATAGAAGAGACCAAATTTATTTTGTTGAAAAGGATAGATATGGTGCATCAGATTTATATTCATTGGTTGAGTATCGTGAAGAAGACGGAACAAAAATCCGCAAAGACCGCTCATTTGAAAAAGATTATATTCAAGGTAGATATGGGGCTGTTCCATATATTGGCGATATATCAAAAATTATATCAGAATGGCAAAAAAAGTAAAATTACCGGAGCACATTAAAAAAAAGTATGAGAGAATCGAATCTAAACGTTTAGAAAATGTTAAATCTAAACATAGATTTTATTTAATTGTGTGCGAAGGTGAAAAAACTGAACCTAATTATTTTGAATCTCTGAAAGATGATTTACCGAAAGGCGTGCTAAATGTTTGCGATTTCAAAATTGTAGGAACAGGGAATAACACAATTTCGTTGGTCAAACGTGCAATGAAACTACGCGACCAATGGCAAATGCAAATAGAAAAACCAATTGACAAATTATGGATAGTCTTTGACAAAGACAGTTTTTCAGACTACTCATTCAATTCTGCTATTCAAACTTGTATGGCAAAAAATCCTGATGTTGATTGTGCGTGGACAAACGAAGCTTTTGAGCTTTGGTATCTACTACATTTCCATTATTACAACACAGGTATAAGTAGAGAACGGTATCAAAAATTGATAGAAAATAATTTCAAGGAAAAAGGATTAAAGAATTATACATACAAAAAAAATAGTAAAGAAATGTATTCACTATTGAAAACTTATACAAATAGAGAATTTGCTATTAAAAATGCTGTAAAACTAAAAAAAATATACGTCGGAGAACAAAACTATTCAAAGCAAAATCCTTGTACAATGGTTTATAAGCTTGTCGCCGAACTTTTTGGGTTGGAAAGAATAATCGAAGAAGAAAAAGAACATTAACCTGATTTCGACAATTTTCAATCACCACACACCTCCTTCAACTCTTCTCCTAAAATGCTTTATATGAGCAACTTGACTTGCGTGAGGGCGCAGGTGGAAAGCCCGCAAGGGCGGAAGCCGCTGGGGACGCGGCGGCAAAAAAGCGAGCTTGTAAGCTCTTTTTGCCGCCTTGCGTCCCCAC
>DUOL01000006.1 GCA_012838875.1 Bacteroidales bacterium
GAATCTCCTAAAAAAAGTGTATCACAATTACCTACACGTAATGAAGCGTAGTTTTCCAAGAAAATCTTAGTTACTGCGTCGTTTGGGTCGGTTGGGGCTGCGAGGTCTTTAATCTGTTTATTTCCGCCACGGTTGCCTAAAGTTAAGACGCTGTCAAGGTTTTGTATTTCAGTAGTTACGTAGCCGGCATCGTTGTCAAAAGTACTTACTTTGGTCGGTTTATTTTGCAAGGAATCATATTCGTATCCCCAAGCAAAAAATCGCGGGTCGGTTTCAGTAGCAGGGGTTACGTAACCGACATCGTTAATAAAAGCACTTACATGGGTCGGTTTATTCCGCAAAGAATCATATTCGTATCCCCAAGCAAAAAATCGCGGGTCAGTTTCAGTAGCAGGGGTTACGTAACCGACATCATTAATAAAAGCACTTACATGGGTCGGTCTATATCGCAAAGAATGATAATTATAGTTCCAATCTGTAAACAACGGGTCGGTTTCGTCCGGAAAGACTGTTAGCGTTTCTGCTGTTTTTGCATGAAAAGCATAGGGGACGGTCAATATTTGATTCGTGTTGGTATAGGTGTAGTTAGAACCGCCGTTCAAGTCTATCTCCGTTCGGATATAGTAAGTTCCATTTTCCCATTGAATAGTCGCTATTGCTCCGGAAATGACATGTCCTGTTCCAATTTCTACGGAAACTAAACCGTGCGCATTGGTGGTTGCCGTCTGTTGTTCAACGTAAACAGCCGTGCCGCTTGGCGAATTGTGTAGAATGCTAATTTGCATTCCCACCTGTCGGTTCGTTACTAATTGGTTGCGGGCATCACGCAATACAGACTGATAACTCATCCGTTCAGGAGTTTGTGCCATTAAAAATGTAATACTACTTACCAAAAAAAATAGGGTAGTAAGGAATCTTTTTTTCATAATAATTTGCTTTTAAATTACTATTAATTGAGTTTCTACACGAGAAAAATCTTCATTATTCTTATTATTGAAACGTGAAAGTTTATACTTTAGAAAAACATGACGCAAATGTACAAAAAAATATCATTCTCCGATATTTTTTTGAGTTCAGAAATTGAGCGGGCATGTATGTTTTAGTTATTTTTTTCATTTTTCACTTTCCTTCCACAGAGGGTTTTTCGAGTAATTTGGCGTGCGTGAGGGCGCAGGTGGAAAGCCCGCAAGGGTACAAGCCGCTGGGGACGCGGCGGCAAAAAAGCGACTTTAGAAGCTCTTTTTGCCGCCTTGCGACCCCACGGCTTGTACCCGCGGACTTGGAACCGGAGACCGACCCCGAGCGTAGCGAGGGGGCACGCCCAAAAGAAAAATAAAATTATTTTTACTATAAGAAAAGTACAAGTCAAGGCATGAAGAGCAAATCTTCTATAAAAATAAAATTTGATGATTAGCTTCTTATTGAGCGGATTTCTCTAATAATTTTAAGAGGAGGTGTGTACCAATTAATATTTTTTATATTTTTGCCGTTCAGTTGCCCAGATGGCGGAATTGGTAGACGCGCCGGTCTCAAAAACCGGTGAGGTAACACTCGTGCCGGTTCGACCCCGGCTCCGGGTACAATAAAAAAGTACTTCAATTTAGAAGTGCTTTTTTTATTTGAAAAGATATATTTCTACTTACACTAAATTATTTCCAAAAAAATCGGTGATGAAGTTAGGATTTTTATTGGTTCTCCTATTTTTATTTGTTAATAATTTCTAAATCACACAATTAAAAATATCTTAAAATTTCATAATTCTATTGATTTTCGATACATATTATATTATCTTTGTAACGATATTTAAAACGTAAATGTGGCTATTGAACGGGATTAGCACTCCCAATCTAACAAAACTTCTTTTACTCTATACTTTTACTAAATTACAAAACGGCTTATATGAATTAAATTATTTTTAACGAAACGATGAGATTGCAAGCAAAGCAATTACTGCGAAAGTGCTACTAAATTAACTTTATTAAAACTATTAAAACTATTGAAACTATGAAAACTTTTAAAAAACTATTTTTTTTCTTCGCAATCATTTGGTTAATGCCTTTTATTGCCTCTGCAGGCTCAGCTCCTGATGAAAGAGATGTCCCAATCGTCCTTATAGAAGTTACTAAGACAGACGGCGGATTTTTTTCCATTTTTAATTTGTACAAAGAGGTGCAATTTACACTCGTAGACAAATATTCCGATATGATTACGGCTACATTACATTGCCGCGGAGTCGGTTTTACTCCTTGTCGTGTTCCCGTAGGCGTAGTTACATCAACAGGGGGAACAAATGCGGGTCATTACACGGAATTGTTTGGAAAAGAACGATTCGAGAAAACTGTCAATAGTATGATAGAACATTCTGAAAAAGAGTGGGAAAATGGCAAATTATATGGTACTGTAACAAAGAAAGTATCTATTATGCAAAATGGTACTTCGAAACTCTATGTTTTTACCGGAACTTGGAGGTACGATAAATATGGCAATGGAAGAATGTCAATAAAAGTTTATGATAATCTTTCTATTATGACACCGCGAATCTAATTTTTATTCTATGAAGGTATTATGACAATTCTTTTATTTAGACAATTCTTTTATTTAATTAACAATTACTCATAATACCTTCATTTTTAATGAAATTAAAAATAAAATGCTTATGAAAAAAATATTTCTTTTTATCGCAGTTGCCCTTTTTGAAATATCAATCTTTTCTCAAAATCAAAATAGTATACTGCCTCATGCGTCAAGTATATTCCGGTTAGATACTTCACTTTCATTAAAATATTATACTGAAGAACTTGAACGTAATGAATTGATAGCAACCATTCACCAAGATGTGCTCTATTTTTGTAGAATGAAAGCCTATCAACTTGACGAAAACGAGAAAAAAGCAAGAATTTATACCGTCAACTTACTAACA
>DUOL01000052.1 GCA_012838875.1 Bacteroidales bacterium
CTTACCGCTTCGTAGAATGAAACAACATTTTCTTCCAACTCATATTTTTTGTTACCTTCTTCATCTTCAACATGATTTCCTTCTTTGTCTAAAACAGGCTTACGATATACAGCCACGTGATGATTATTACCTGTGTTTACAAAATCAACGGCTTGTGGTTTACCGTCATTATCCAAAATCAGATTCCCATCTTTATCACGTTTATCGTGCAACGCAATCGCATTACTAACTCCCGAAATAGTTACACGTTTAATGGCAATACCTTTTTCTTTATTGAACCAGATGGGGTTTTCGTCTAAGTTAGAGAAAGCTTTTTTGGCATCATTATCAAATTCACTCAACCGGTTTTCCAAGATGGTTCGAATCCCTTTATCTACTACTTTTTCTACTTTCAAATCGGGTGCGATCTCTTTACGAATGGTATAAACAGTTTCAAAACTCATAGTTTTTACTTTTTCCGGCAGTTGCTCTGTTTTATCTTCGTTGAGCCATATAGGATTTTTCTTTAAACTATTCTTCCCTGTAAATGCCTTTTGGGGATCATTGTCAAATTCCTGTAACCGACATAATAATGCCTCACGATAAGCGGGTTTGCACACTGTGGCAATTTTCTCCGTATTAAAGTTAGCACCTACTTTTTCCTCTGCAGGATTAGGTTTTTCCTTAGAGCCATAAATGGTCTCTTTGTGCAGTTGTCCACGTGGGGTTGCTTGTACTTTTTTATTTGTTCCTCCTGCTTTTTTCGTAATATTGAGATTATCTGTCGTAACTTTATTTTTCGCTTTTATTGAAACCAAGGTATTTTCCAAATGGCGTTTAGCTTCACGTCTAAATTCATCCAAAGCAAATGGGGGTTTGAATAATAGTTTTCCATTATTGTTGCGATACAACTCTTTCTGCTCAATCCCATAAATACTTGAATTTCTATCGCTTCGAGCATTCATATTGTTAAGATACTGAATATGGCTCAGTTTAGTAAAAGCCACTGTTAAAGCATCCATAGCATGGTGTCGGTGGTCGTTACGCTTTGACCAATCTTTAATTCTTCTTATTTGATGTTTTTCTTTGTTAGTAAATTCTTCTGTCAAACCAAGATTTTTGTATTTTTCCCAGTTTAACTCTTTCATAAGATCTATTAATTGCCAATCTTCACGCAATCGGTCTGTAATAGCACCGGTTGTAGAAACAACAACTTTCACCAAATCGCTTAACATTGTTTTTGCATATTTAGCAATATATTGAGTATCACGAATATCACGCTCAATAAAACCGCTAGGGATATCTTTTCCTTGCATTTTCAATTTATTATATTTGGCACGTGATATTACTCCGGCTTTATAAAGTTTTTCAATGCGATTTAAATAGTTATCCAAACTATTATCATTGCCCGTTTCACCATATTTTTCTTTCACAAAATCGTATGCCGTAGCATCTCTTTTTTCAAGATTTATAGTACGAAGTTCTAATGTTTTGTTTGAAAAGCTATCGTCAAAAAGATTTGCTTTCGGAATAATATGTTCAACGTCAAAACTCCCACTAAACAATTCCGGAGGAGAGATGTACGTATTAGAATATAGTGTATGGTATCCGTTGTCTTTCAATTCTTCGTAGAGTTTATAACGGATAATATCATTCCGACTAATATAAGAAAGATTGAACGGAGGTTGTGATAAAACTTGCTTGTATTGTTCATGCATACGGGTAGATTCTTGAATCGATTTTGTCAACTCTTCACGCTCTTTTGCGCTCTTTTTCAATTCACGAGCCAATTCAATACGAATTTCATCCGGTTTTCCGTAAGTATCAATAATCGCATTGATAACGTTAATCATTTGATTAAGAATTTTCTCAACCACAGGATTACGCAAAGAGTTTTTCGGGAGAATTTCAAGACGATCCTTGTATATCTTATTTTCTAATTCTTCTCTTGTCAATGAACTTGCGGAGTGTCTGTAACCTGCATATTCGCATGCAACATCGTATTTATTACCTTCTTTTAAATATGGTAAAATCTTGCGAATAGCTTTTGTCGACAAAGAGCCATAATCATCCTGAAAAGTTATATTTGCAAGAATAGTAGCGTATTCCTTCTCAAATCCGTATAAATCTGATATTTTATTAATCAGGTTTTCTTTGCCTGTTTTAGAATTATCTCCCTCAAAGGAGTATAATAAATGCCAAAGTTTATACATTGGCTCATCATCTAAATTATCCGCATCGGAATTAAATCGTATAATGTCGGTATTGTATCCGAACTCTGAAAAGATTTGTTCAACATTTTTCAAAATTTCGGAAGCCGATTTTTTTAAATCGAACGTGTGCCCTGTTTGTTCAATAATAGTTTTATAAGCAGCAAATAGATTTGCTTGTGTCAAATTGCCTTGTACCTCTTTAAAATTCAAATCCAATTCTTGCGGATTGTCAAACAACAACTTTAAAATGTCTGATTTAGAAAGTTTCTCTTTAATAGACAATTCAGCGGCAAGTAATTCTTTTTCTTCTTGGTAAAGCTCACGTTTCCCATAAATTTGCAATGGGTCTTTCTGAGCTTCAAGAGCAGTTGAAGCACATTCATTTTTCTTTTTTAATTTCCTGCCTTTACCTGAAACTACTATATTATTCAAAGTCTGCCAAATTTTAAATTCTTGAAACAGCGGAGAGGAACGGGGGATGACACGACTTCCAACTGTTATTATTTTCTTTTTGCCATCTTTTACAACCTCAATCTGCTTGCTTTCAAATTCACAAAAACTGATTAAGCCTTTTTGGCTTTTTAGTCGGCGTTGGTAAAAAATGATAACATCTCGAATTTCCTTTTTCAACTCCTCTGTCAACTCATTGTGAAACTCAGCCTGCTTATCCCAAATGGCATGAAACTCATCCAAATAATCTTGTCTATAAAATATCATATTCCGAAGAGTTGCATTAGGATTTTGGGTTAACACTGCCAATTGATATTGCCCAACGGTTTGTTTATTGAAGTACAACTCTTTACTTCTGTCGGAAATTGCCCCAAGATAGTTACTCGAATTATTGAGTTGTCCATTAATTTTTTGTAAAACAACTGCTAAACTTTCCAAATCCATTTTTTCAGAAAGAGCTTTGGCTCGCCACTCAAAATTTTCTTTTTTTAACTCTTCCCCTCTGGTTGTTCTCTGTATGCCCACAATATTAAATGGTTCTTTACAAATTGACCAAGTTGCTTTTTCGTTCTTTCCTTCTAGATTTTCCTTTAGTTTATCCGTTAAAATTTCAGGATAAAACTCTTGTTGTTTTTTCCAAATCTTATCAAATTCCGTTTGTAAATCGGAACGATAAAAATCGGGTAGTTGTTTTTTCCCTTGCTCCATCAGTTGCAAGCAATATTGCCCGGGTGTAAGATTTTCTTCATATAATAGTTTGGCGATCTCCATTCCGTCAATTAACGTACCTTCTTCGTCTCCTTTTGCTTTACGACTACTTTTATAGCCTCGTTTTTTGTTAATCATTAAGAGAACTCGTGCAAACTGTTCTAATGTAATTTCTTCCGTAACAGCCTTGGCTCTTAAACGATAAGTTTCAAGGGTAGTATTTTCTCCATTTTCGGATAAAATGGTCTCATCAGTAATAAAACCGTTATCTTTCAGAATTTCAATCAGGTTCTCACGGCGAAGTTTATATCGCTGCAGATTTCGGCGCATACCCCGTTTTAATGTACGCTCCGCATTAGTTGTAATGCTTTTACCTTTTTCAAAATCTTGCTGTTCTTCAATCGTCAAAGGATTTACTCTAACACCGAGCTTTATAATTGATGACTTTTCATTTTCGTTTTCAGCTTCGTTTACCAATGCCCACCCGATTGAAGTGGTGCCTAAATCTAATCCTAATATTTTTTTCATAATTTTAAAAATAAATTCCGTGATAAATTTCAACAAAAATAAAGTTTTTTTTGCAAAAAACAGCGAACCTATTTAATTTTTATTTATTTTTGTCGAACATTTTTTTTAAAGGATTCACAATAAGGATTATTCCGTTGTGAAAACATTAAAGGCGGGACTATTACAACTATGCGATAGTCTCGTTTTTTTTATAAAACTATCTATTCTTACAAAAAAATATTCTCTTTTAAAAAACATTTTCTCTAATCGAAAAAAGAGTATTTTCGCACCGTAAAAAGGGATTTACATACTCTATGAACAAAAACATTCTCAAACTTGCTATCCCGAACATTATTAGTAATATTACCGTTCCATTGCTGGGAATGGTAGATTTAGCCATTGTTGGGCATATCGGTAATGAGCGTTATATTGCGGCAATTGCTTTGGGAGGAATGATTTTTAACTTTATCTATTGGAATTTCGGTTTCCTGCGGATGAGTACCAGCGGATTTACTGCTCAAGCATACGGAGCTAAGGATAGGCAAAAGATTATGCTAACGCTACTTCGTTCCGTCTCTATCTCTCTTTTAGTGTCGCTATGTTTACTCCTTTTGCAATATCCTATTGCTTTACTTGCCAAACAAATTATAAAATCCGATGTTCAAACGCTCAATCTAGCTCTTGACTATTTCTATATTCGCATTTGGGCGGTTCCGGCAACATTAACCCTCTACGTTGTAAGTGGCTGGTTTATCGGTATGCAAAATGCTAAGACGCCAATGTATATCGCCATTTTTGCTAACCTAATGAATATTATTTGCAGTTTAATTTTTGTTATTGTTTTCCATTTAGATATTAAAGGAGTCGCTTGGGGTACGGTCATTGCTCAATACAGCGGGCTGCTCTTAGCTCTTATCCTCTGGTTCAAAAAATACAGCTCATTTATCAAAGAGGTTAAAACGTTAAGTGGTCGTATATTCAAAGAGATGCACTTTTTTTTCAAAGTGAATATCGATATTTTTCTACGAAATGCTTGCGTTATCACTGTTTTCACTTTTATCCCTTATATTTCCGCTGCTATGGGTGATATGATTTTAGCGGTAAACTCACTGTTACTCCAACTATTTATGCTATTTTCTTATATTATGGATGGATTCGCATACGCAGGCGAAGCTCTAACAGGAAGATTTATCGGAGCAAAAGATAACTACTTTCTAAGAAAAACTATTCATAATTTATTAAAATGGGGAGCTCTCCTGGCTTTTTTATTTACTATTATCTACTTTTTCTGGGGAGAGGATATTCTCTATCTTCTCACTAATAACGAACATATTGTCGCTGCGTCTTCGAACTATCTAATTTGGACTATTTTAATTCCTATTGCCGGCTTTGCGGCTTTTATTTTCGATGGCATATATGTTGGTGCTACCGCCTCAAAAGCCATGCGCAATATAGTGATGATAGCTACTACTATATTTTTCCTTGTCTTTTATCTTTCAAAAGAGGCAATCGGCAACAACGGTATTTGGATAGCACTACTGATATTTTTAGTAACACGCAGTGCTTTAATGTGGATTTTTAATACAAAGTTTATTGTTTTAAGAGAGGACTAAATTTTTCTCTTTAATAATTTTGCGAAGATTAATGAGGGCATATCTCATTCTACCGAGTGCCGTATTGATGCTCACCCCTGTCAATTCAGAAATATCTTTAAAGCTAATACCTTGGAAAATTCTCATTTCCAGAACCTCACGTTGTTCCGGAGGGAGGAATTGAATAATATTTTTAGCCTCTTCATAAATCTGATTCATGATTATCTTCTGCTCCGGTGAGGGGTCAATTTCGGAAATAAAATCAAAAATATCAAAGTCGTCGCTGGATTCAAAAGTGGGCATGCGTTGTACTTTCCGGTAATAATCAATTTTGAGATTATTAGCAATTCTCATTACCCATTGCAAGAATTTCCCTTCTTCTTTATAATTGCCGGACTTTAATGTATTAATCACCTTAATAAAGGTATCTTGAAAAATATCTTCTGCTAATTCTCGATTTTTAACAGAAAGCATAATATAAGAAAAAACTCTCTTTTCGTAGCGTAGAATTAAGGTTTTCAGGGCAAGCTCGTTACCATCGAGATAAAGCTTAATTAATTCGCTGTCGCTTAATGCTATCAATTTCATAGGATTCTCCTTTCTTTAATTTGTGATAAAATCAAAAAAGTAAAATTGTATCGATAGCGTCTCTCCTATTATTAATTGGTAACTATTATTTAAAAGCAAAAATACAACAAAATATTATAATATTAGCAAGTTTTTTATATTTTTTTAGCAAAAAACTGACAACTCATTGAAAATCAGGCTAATTATTTTTCTCTTTTTCTATAGCGGCATTAAAACAGTGTCGGCAAAGGGGCTCATAACTATCTTTTTCACCAAGTAAAACCTGTTTTTGTTCTGCGATTAAGCGGTGAGAAAACTGAGCTAAGTCGCCACAATGAACACAAATAGCATGAACTTTGGTAACATATTCGGCAATAGCCATTAATTTGGGCATCGGACCGAAAGGTTTTCCCATAAAGTCCATGTCCAGTCCTGCCACAATGACTCTGATTCCAGCATCTGCCAATTTATTACAGACTTCAACAACTCCTTCATCAAAGAATTGTATTTCATCTATACCAACTACTTCCACCGATTCCATGTTAACATAAATTAATATTTCTGCTGAATTATTGACGGGGGTTGAAACCATTGCCGTTGCATCATGCGAAACGACCTCATTTTCGGCATACCGGATATCAAGAGCAGGTTTAAAAAGTTCAATATTTTGATTAGCAAATTGAGCTCGCTTAATTCTCCGGAGTAATTCTTCCGTTTTTCCCGAAAACATAGAACCGCATACTACTTCCACCCACCCTTTTTGTTTACTTCGATTGGCTTTACTTTCTAAAAACATAATATAAATGAAATGAATAAATTTTGTATTTTTGGAAACTTTTTATATTGCAAATTTAATAATCATTTTGAAACAAAAAACAAATAAAAATGAATAATTTTGAAAAAAGAGACAATATAACTCAAATTATTTCTCAATTAATTGAGAACTTGAAAATTATAACTGATAAAAAAAATGACTTTTCGGTTCTTGAACGAGATATTATTTTGGATTTTCTAAAAAAAGCCTATCTTGACCTTGTGCAACTTTCGTTCTCTCCTACTAATATCATAGATAACTCAACAAAAGAGGAAAATGAAGAAATGGAAAAGGAAATTGTGAAAAGTAAAGAAGCTGAAAGAGAAGAGGTTAAAATCGAACCGGAAGAAAGTGAAGAGGCTGACAGAGAAATAATTGAAAGTGAACAAGAAGAGAGTAAGGAAGTGGAGAATGAAGAAATTGAAGTTGAACTTGAAGTTGAAGTTGAAAGAGAAATAGACGCTGAAGTTCAAATAGAGCATAGCGAAGAAGAAGAGTCGGCAACATCCAGCGTAGCTGTTACCGAAGAAGATTTAATAACTTTTCTCCCTGATGAAAATGTAGAGCAAGCATCAACGGAATTATTTGATGAAGCTAAAGATGAAGCTCCTGAGGAACCGGAAGAAGAGGTTACAGTTGAAGAGAATGAGCCCGTCAAGAAAGAAGCTACAAAAAGTGTCCCCGTCCAAGAGTCTCTTTTCGGGGAAGCGGAAGTGAGCGAAGTAAAAAAGGAAGAAAAGAAAAAGGATGTTCGTTCATTGAATGATTTACTTTTAGAACAAATAGAGGATAAATCTTTAAACAATAAATTTCACGAAGCCAAAATTGAAGATTTATCAAAAGCAATTTCATTAAACGATAAGTTTTTATATATCAGAGAACTATTTAAAAATCAAGGCACGGAATTTAGCAAGGCAATTCAAACGCTCAATCGCTGTAACACTATAGACGAGGCTTTTGCTGAAATAGAGAAACTTAAAAAGTTCTATTTTTGGGATTCTACTTCGGAGGCTTATTTATCGCTTTGCGACTTAATACGGAGAAAATTTTCTTAGTCTTTCAAAATAGCCTAATGTGGATTGGCAAACTGCGGATTGGTAAGAAATTCTTCATCCGTTAAGGTATTTAAAAAGGCTTTTAAATCTTCCAGTTGTGGCGGTGTAAGTAAAGCGCCACCTTGATTAATTTTATGCATTAAAGGGTGTACGTAGGGTGAATAAATCAGCCCTTCGTTGTAAAACCTCAACACTTCGTCAAGGGTTTCAAAGCGTCCGTCTCGCATATACGGCGCTGTTACTACGACATTTCGTAATGTTGGGGCACGGTAAGCTCCAATATCAGACGGATTTCCCGTATAACCGTATCTATCGTGAGGGTCATCGAAAATAGAATCTAACGCATTGTTATAAAACAAATTAGTAGTAAACAACGGTGTTCCTTCACTTCCATGACAATGAAAACAATCTGCCCCCTCTTCGGTTGTAAATAAAATATAGCCACGCAATTCCGAATTGGTCAATTGCACCTCGCCTCTCATAAACTTATCAAATTTGGAATTACCGGAAATAAGCGTTCTAATAAATTGTGCTATCGCTTTTTTAATTCTATCCATAGTTACCTCTTCGGTTCCAAAAGCCTTTTTAAACATTGGAGGATAAGTGGGAATGCCGGCAATGGCGGCAACGGTTTTCTCTGCTGTACTATTCATCTCATCAGGTCCTGTGATTGCCATTCTTACAATATCTTCAAGATTTCTTCGGTCAATATGAGGATTACTTTCGCATACCATACCGTTCCAAAAGTATCCTTCATTATTGAAAATCAGGTTGATAAGAGGCATTACGTTATGGTGTGGAGCCACACCACCTAAGCCCATCACTTCACCATTAGGAAATCGCGGGTTGTTAGTACCTATGTCAAAGCCCGTAGCTTGTACATGGCAGTTTGCACACGAAAGCATCGAATCGGGATTAGTACCTAAATAGCCGCAGAGTCGCGTATCATAAAAGAGATAACGTCCTAATTGCACTCCCTCGACAGTTAAAGGATTATCTTCCGGTATATTAAGGCGTGTCGGAAAAAATTGGGGAATCTTTAAATTATAAGGAGTCGCACTAAAAGGCACAACATCGGGGATATCCTCTTTGTGACAACCGTTAATGAAAAGAATCAACCCAATAGTTAGAGAGAAGAGGGCAGAACCGACAATAATTTTAATCTTATTAAAACGCATATCCTTGAGCTTTAAGAGGCAAAAATAATAATTTATTGGGAAAACAGCAAGCGGGATTCAATATATTTTCCTGTTATATATTTTTCTCCTATATACGCCTCTGTATGAGCAACTTAGCTGCGTGAGGGCGCAGGTGGAAAGCCCGCAAGGGCGGAAGCCGCTGGGGACGCGGCGGCAAAAAAGCGAGCTTGTAAGCTCTTTTTGCCGCCTTGCGTCCCCACGGCTTGTGCCCGCGGACTTGGAACCGAAGACCGACCC
>DUOL01000053.1 GCA_012838875.1 Bacteroidales bacterium
AAAAAGCGAGCTTGTAAGCTCTTTTTGCCGCCTTGCGTCCCCACGGCTTGTGCCCGCGGACTTGCAACCGGGCGCCGACCCCGAGCGAAGCGAGGGGGCACGCCCTAATAAAAAATAAAATTAAAATTATTTTTACGGCATTTATAAAGTAAAAGTCAATAGTGATACTATTTTTTACAATCTTCCTTTGTTCACATTTTTTGTAAGAAAATATTCGTTTCTATTTTTTCGTATTTTTGCGGTTTAAATGTTAAGAATGAGAAAATCGGTAGCAATTATTACGGGTGCTAATGGCGGTATGGGTCGGGAGATTACTAAAAAAGTGCTTTTAGCAGGTTATGAAACCGTTATGGCTTGTCGGAATATTGAAAAATCATTGCCTATCTGTCAGGAAATTGAGAAGGAAACAAATTTAAAACCAACTCTTTTACAACTCGATTTAGCCTCTTTCAACTCTATTCTTGCTTTTGTGGAAACGATAAAGCAAAAATATGATAGAATAGATCTTTTGTTAAATAATGCCGGCGTTTTGTCTCACTATCTGGAAATTACCGAACAAGGAGTTGAAAATACGATAGGCGTTAACTATCTCGGACATTACTTGCTGACAAGAGAGCTTTTTCCGTTGATGGGGGAGGGGACACGTATCGTAAATATGATTTCTTTAACATACAGATATGGGAAAATTGATGACCATTTTTTTGATGTTGATAAAATAAAACATTTTAACCGTTTTACCCTCTATAGCAATTCAAAATTAGCCTTTTTGTATTTCTCGCTTGACATTGCGGGAGAGTGGAAAGAGAAAGGGATTACGGTCAATTGTGCCGACCCGGGCATCGTTAGTACCAATATCATTAGAATGGGCAATCCGGTTATTGATAAATTGTGCGATATATTTTTTCGCCCATTGATAAAACAACCGTTGGAAGGTGCCGGAACCCTTTTATATTTAGCACTTTCCGATAAAGTTAAAAATAGTACGGGCAATTATTTTAGAAATAAAAAGAGAAGAAAAATATCTAAAAAGCTGTTACTTCATCCGCAGCGACAATTGTTGAAAGAGATAACAGAAGAATTTATACAGCAATTTACGAGTAGTATAGAGTAGAAAAATTAAAAATCATTATTATGGCGTTAGTACATTCATTTGAAAAGTCGGGGAATTTTTTATTCAAATATCGTGGACAAATACCTGCTATAATATTCCTTATTGCTTTGCCCGTAGTTTTTTATAAAGCCCCCAAACTTCTCTTTTTCTCATTCTCTCCGAAATTTCATATTTTTCTGCAAGTTATTACTGTACTTTCCGTTATAGTTTCGTTAATCGGTATAATTATACGTGCTTATGCCATTGGTACGACTCCGCACGGCACGTCCGGGCGCAATCGGGACAAGCAGTTGGCAAAACAGCTTAATACGCAAGGAATTTATTCTATTGTTCGTCATCCGCTCTATCTGGGCAACTATTTTATGTGGGCAGGACTATTGATGTTTACTTATAGTGTTTCACTTTTTTTAGTTGTTTCGCTTGTCTTTTGGCTATATTACGAACGGATAATGTTTGCTGAAGAACGATATTTAGAACGTCAATTTGGGGAAGAGTATTTAGATTGGTCGCAACGCGTTCCTGCTTTTATTCCTCGTTTTCGTCAATTTCAGAAAAGTACTATTCCTTTCTCCTTAAAAACCGTGCTTCGCCGTGAATATTCCGGTGTTTTTGCCTTAGTTCTCGGTTTTACTCTCGTAGATTATACACGAAATCTTGGGATCAGTTATTTTTTCAAAGAACCGATGCAATGGGTACGTCCCTCGCTCTGGGTTCTTCTCGCCTTTTTGCTGCTCATGCTTACTTTAAGAACCTTAAAACATCACACTAATTTCTTGAATCGCTTGGAAAATAGAGATTAAGAAGAGAGAATGAACATTTTTTGTTACGGGGAGTAGCCGTATTTAAAAACGAGCTATCGTTTCGGCTATTGACAAAAAAATAGTACTTTTGCAACTATTATGGAGGAAACCTATAAACTTCTTAATACTATTAATTCGCCGCAAGATCTTAAACGGTTGGCTCCGTCACAATTGCCTCAGTTGTGTCAAGAATTGCGCGATTTTATTATTGTTAGTACGGCGGAAAATCCCGGACATCTCGGAGCAAGTCTCGGCGTGATTGAACTAACCGTCGCTTTACATTACGTTTTTAACACGCCGTTTGATAAGTTGGTTTGGGACGTTGGGCATCAAGCCTATTGTCATAAGATTTTGACGGGACGTAGAGAACAATTTCATACTAATCGTCAATACGAAGGTATTTGTGGCTTTCCAAGAGTTGATGAGAGTGAATATGACGCTTTTGGCACAGGACACTCTTCAACGTCCATATCGGCAGTTTTAGGCATGGCAATAGCTGATAGCCTCTCCAATAACCATTCCGAACAGCATATTGCCGTCATAGGCGACGGCGCCATCGGAGCGGGAATGGCGTTTGAAGCGATGAACCACGCCGGAGCAAGTAATGCAAATATGATTATCGTCTTGAACGATAATAAGATAGCAATTGATAAAAATGTCGGTGCGATGAGTCGTTATTTGCTTAAAATTACAGCTTCGCCGTCCTATAACCGCTTTAAGAATCAGTTGTGGAACTTTTTGACGTTTCGTAAAAATAGGAAAAATAAATTTACTCGTTCGTTGAGTAATATCGGTAACGTGATTAAAGGGTATCTTTTACGAGGCAGTAACCTATTTCAAAGTCTTGGTTTTCGTTATTTCGGACCTGCAGACGGACATGATGTTCTCCATTTAGTTAAGCTGTTACAACAGTTAAAAGAGATTCCGGGACCACGAATTTTACATGTTATCACTAAAAAAGGGAAGGGGTTATCATTTGCCGAAAAAGACCAAACAACCTTTCACGCCCCCGGTCGCTTCGACCCGGACACGGGCGAAATTATTAAACCGCATGATCCGGAAGGCTCGCCAAAATATCAAGATGTTTTTGGCGAAACTATTTTAAAATTAGCCAAAAAAGACCCGAAAGTAGTGGGCATCACGCCTGCGATGATAACAGGGAGTTCACTCTCTATCATGCAAAAGGAGTTTCCGGATAGAGTGTTTGATGTGGGGATTGCCGAACAGCACGCCGTAACTTTTTCTGCCGGTTTGGCAATAAGAGGCTATATCCCATTTTGCAATATCTACTCCTCTTTCCTGCAAAGAGCTTACGACCAAGTGATTCATGATGTGGCATTGCAAAATCTTCCGGTCATTTTTTGTATTGACCGCGGAGGAATTGTGGGGGAAGATGGGGCAACCCATCAAGGAATCTACGACTTAGCTTATCTCCGTGCCGTTCCCAATTTAATTATTGCCTCTCCAATTGATGAAATTGCGTTGCAAAAGCTACTCTATACCGCTTATTTACATCGAACGAGCCCTTTCGCTATTCGTTATCCAAGGGGATACGGCGTACTTGGCAATAAATGGGAAATAGAACTTTCCGCACTACCTATCGGCAAAGGAAATATTGTTAATCAGGGTGAAGAAGTAGCTATTCTCTCGTTAGGACCGTTCGGAAATCACGTCTCCGAAGCTATACAACAACTTCAAACACAGGGAATTAACCCTACTCACGTGGACGTTCAATTTTTAAAACCGCTTGATGAAGAACTGCTACACAATATTGTGAGAACGCATAAACAGCTTATAACGGTTGAAGATGGCACCGTTAAAGGTGGACTTTTCTCCGCTGTAGCCGAATTC
>DUOL01000007.1 GCA_012838875.1 Bacteroidales bacterium
AAGGAGAAAAAGAGCGACTTTAGAAGCTCCTTTTTCGACTATGCTATTCATAGCTCCTTCCTGCGGACTTGGAGGCGGAGACCGACCCCGAGCGTAGCGAGGGGGCACGCCCTAATTAAAATTAAAATTATCATACTCCTTATTAATGGGCTAATGTATTGAGGGATAATAAAAAAACGGAGTGAATTAAAATTCATTCCGTTTTACTGTTTTTGTTTTTGTGCCCAGAACAAGAGTCGAACTTGCACGGGAGTCCTCCCACTACCCCCTCAAAGTAGCGTGTCTACCAATTCCACCATCTGGGCTAAATCAGGCTGCAAAATTACACTTTTTTTTCAATTAATTCATTTTACCTGCTTTTTTTCTACAAAAAAAGACGACTTCTTGAAAGCCGTCTTTAATCACATTACATAATCACTCTTTTACAATTTTTGTTTTTCGCTATTTTTTAACGAGGTCTACAATCGCTTTAAATGCCTGTGGGTGATTCATTGCGAGGTCGGCGAGGGTTTTACGATTCAGTTCGATGCCCTTCTTTGCTACTAATCCCATAAATGCGGAATAGGATAAGCCGTGCTCACGAACGCCCGCATTAATACGGGTAATCCATAAACTTCTAAAAGCTCTCTTTTTATTTCTTCTATCTCGGTAAGCGTATTCTTGTCCTTTTTCCCAAGTGTTCTTGGCTACGGTCCAGACATTTTTGCGCTTTCCGAAGTACCCTTTCGTACGTTTTAGAATCTTTTTTCGTCTTGCTCTGGAAGCAACGCTGTTTACTGCTCTTGGCATAATGTTCTCCTTTCTTTTTTACGTCAGCGGTTTATTCATATTTATAAACTCTTTTTTGGCTGATGGTAAAGTTAATAATTAATTTTATTGAAGTCCTAACATCTCTTTAATAGTATGTTGCATGGTTTTATCCACGAGAGTACTATACGCTAAATTACGTTTTCTCTTAGTCGATTTTTTCGTAAGAATGTGACTGTGATAAGCGTGATGTCTTTTTACTTTTCCAGTGCCGGTAAGAGTAAATCTCTTTTTAGCAGCGGATTTCGATTTCATTTTTGGCATTTTTACAATTTTTTTTTAATAGTTACTATTTTGAGTTTTTTGTAATGTTCTATTTTTTCGGATTAAGAATAATCATCATACGTTTTCCCTCTAATTTGGGTAGTTGTTCAGGTTTCCCGTAGTCTTCAACAGCTTTAGCAAATTCTAAAAGTTTCAACTCGCCTTGGTCTTTGTAAATAATAGAGCGTCCTTTAAAAAAGATATCTACTTTAACTTTACAACCATCTTTTAAAAATTTAATCGCATGATTAACTTTAAAATTAAAATCATGTTCATCAGTTTGTGGTCCTAACCGAATCTCTTTCACAACCACTTTAGCAGTTTTAGCTTTTATCTCTTTTTGTTTTCTCTTTTGTTCGTACAGGAACTTTTTGTAATCCATGATTTTACAAACAGGTGGATTGGCTTTCGGAGAAATTTCTACTAAATCAAGTTCTAATTGATTAGCTAACTCTAAAGCTTCTCGCAGCGTCATGATTTTTGCTTCTGATAGTTGTTCACTAACTACACGAATCATCGGAGAAGTGATGAATTCATTGATTTTATGTAATGCTTCCTGTTTATTGCTTGGCGTCCTGCGACGATTACCAGGGGAATTAGTTTGTGTTGCGATACTCTATACTCCTTTCTTTAAACGTTTTACAATCTTTTTTTATTTTAATAAAATGGTTGCAAAAATACAACTTTTTTTATTACGTTAAATATTTATCTTCATTTTCTATTTTTATATCTTTGCATTTTTTTAAACTCTTAGGTATGATTACTTACATTACAGGAAAATTAATAGAAAAAAATCCGGCGTATGTTATTATTGAAACCGCCGGGGGCGTGGCGTATTATATACATATTTCCTTAAATACTTTTTCACAGATTAAATCGGAAGAAACGTTGAAACTCCTCACACACTACGTGGTTAAAGAGGATTCACACCTATTATACGGTTTTATTGATGCCGAAGAACGCTCTTTTTTCAGATTACTAATCGCCGTTAGCGGAATCGGTCCTAATACCGCACGCCTCATCTTATCCTCACTTTCCGTTGGTGAATTATCGCAAGCTATTGCCAATGAGGATGTTCGTCTATTGACTTCTATTAAAGGAATAGGTACTAAAACAGCTCAAAGACTTATCATTGAACTGAAAGACAAAATAACGAAAATTGAGACCCTATCTAATGACAATTTTTCTAAAACTAACAATAATAATAAAAATGAAGCGTTATCTGCTTTAATTTCCTTAGGTTTTGCAAAGAATACAGGAGAGGTTGTGTTGGAGAAAATTATAAAATCGGAGGGGAATGACCTTTCAGTTGAGGAACTTATTAAAAAGGCTTTAAAGTTGTTATAATCTAAACGAGCAGAAGAAACGTGACTATCGGAAAAAACGCTAAATTTTATCTTGTTTCGACAGCAATCGTATGTACTTTGTACTCTGTGATTTTGGCTGTCCCCGCTCCTAAACCCGAGCTCTATATCCCAAAATCTTCGTTGCAAAATGAGGCTTTGTATCCTGCGGAAACAAATAGTGAATATCAGCAAATAGATGAAAATGATTGGCTGATAGATTTTCAAGATGGTGATTCTCCGATTACTCCACCCGATACAGGACTGCGTGTCCCTATTCCGCAACCCGATAATAACCCTCTTAATGAAAATCAATATACAAGTCCGTTTTATCTTAATGACCCGTCAAACATGGGGACTAACATAGAATACGACCCTAATTCAAATACCTTTAATTTTCAAAATTATATTGGAAACACGAATTACGGTCCCGGTGCTTCTATGGACATTAATGAATTTATAGATTACGATTTGCAAAAAAGTATTGAGGAGTATTGGAGAGAAAACGGCGTCCACTTTTCTGACGGTAGAAGTCGAAGAGGGGGTGGCTTGATTCCGCAACTTCATGTTGGGGGAGATGTGTTTGAAGGGATTTTTGGTAGTAATACTATTGATATAAGACCTTCAGGAAACGTGGAGCTCATTTTTGGGGTTATCTATAATCAAAATGATAATCCTAACTTACCTGTAAAACAACGAAAAATCACACAATTTAATTTTGATGAAAATATCCAGTTAAATGTACTGGCTAAAATCGGTGATAAAATCGATTTCAATCTGAATTATAATACGGAGGCAAATTTTGATTTCGAAAATAAGATGAAATTAAAATATGAAGGAAAAGAGGATGAAATTATTAAATTGTTGGAGTTTGGTGATGTAACGATGCCTTTAGCAAGTTCATTAATTGTGGGTAGTCAAAGCCTTTTCGGACTTAAAACCGAGTTGCAGTTTGGAAAATTGAATATCCTTGCTGTGATGTCTCAACAAAAATCGGAGTCCAAAACCATTACCGTTTCCGGCGGTGCGCAAATGACCGACTTCTATTTTCGAGCTGATGAGTATGAAGAAAATCGGCACTTCTTTATAAATCAATTTTTTAGAGACCATTATAGCCAGTATTTATCGACACTTCCCCTAGTTAGCTCTCCTATTGTTATTACTAAAATTGAAGTTTGGCGAACTACTATCGGCTCGGCGACTACCAATAATCGTAATATTGTGGCTTTTACTGACTTAGGAGAAGGACGCGCTCAAGACGGCACAAGCTACATTCAATCCCCTAGAATTAATTATGTCGGGGGAGGTTATCCCGATAATCAAATAAACGATTTGTATCTTTTAGTTGATTCTTCTGAGATTAGAAATTTAAGTTCCGTTTCTACCAATTTGAATAGCAAAGGGCTTGCGTCAGGTGTCGATTATGAAAAAATTGAAAATGCTCGCTTGTTAGACCCGTCGGAATATACCTTTAATAGTAAATTGGGATTTATTTCATTAAATACTTCTTTAAATGCGGATCAAGTTCTGGCGGTATCTTATCAATATACTGTAATTGGTAGCGACAAAGTTTATCAAGTAGGTGAATTTTCAAATGAGGTCTCGTCGCCGAAATGTATACGTGCTAAATTGCTGAAAAGTACTACTTTAAATACTAAGTCAACATTATGGAAATTGATGATGAAGAATGTGTATTCTCTTTCAGCTTACCAAATCCAACCGGATAAATTTAGATTGAACGTTCTTTATACAGGTGATGCTGAGGGTATTCCGAATGGTTTTTTCAACTTAGGACCTAAAAAGGGAATTCCACTTATTCGTTTGATGGGATTAGACAATCTTAATCAACAGCAAGACCCGCATCCCGATGGAGTTTTTGACTTTATCGATAATGCCGATAAGCAAGGGGGAACTATCAATGCTTACAACGGACGTATCTATTTTCCAACCGTTGAGCCTTTTGGAAAGGATTTGCGTGATTCTTTAGGTAATGACGAGTTTGCCGATAAGTATGCTTTCGATTCACTCTACACGATGACCAAAGCGATGGCGCAGCAGTATACTTCCCGTAATAAGTTTTATTTGGAAGGTACTTATAAATCATCTTCAGGTTCGGAGATAAACCTCAATGCAATGAATGTGCCTGAGGGGTCGGTAAAGGTAACTGCCGGAGGTATTACTCTTACTGAAAATGTTGACTATACCGTTAATTACAGTATGGGTACCGTAAGTATTATCAACGAAGGAGTCTTAAAATCGGGAACGCCCGTTAGCATCTCTTTGGAAAATAAATCAACCTTCGGCATATCAACGAAATATATGTTCGGGACCGATTTAGAATACCGTTTTTCTGATAATTTTAATATTGGGGCAACGATTTTAAATTTACGTGAACAGCCTATAACGCAGAAAGTTAACTACGGAGACGAGCCGATTAAGAATACTATTTGGGGAATGCGAACAGCTTACAAAACAAAAGTCAATTTTATTACGAAAATGGTTGACTTTTTGCCCTTTTACTCTACTAAAGCTGAGTCAAATGTTCAATTTGAAGGAGAGTTTGCTCATTTTATTCCTGGGCATTCTCGGGCAGTCGGAAAGGACGGAACTACATATATTGATGATTTTGAAGCCACGAAATCGACTTTAGACCTGAAAAATGTAAATAGTTGGGTGTTAGCGTCAACGCCGCAAATGCAACCGGCCCTTTTCCTGGAGGCTCGTCCTGTTACGGTTAACGACCACGACAGACGTAAGTTGGCGTATGGGTACAATAGAGCCAAATTAGCGTGGTATGTTATTGACCCTATTTTTTACCGTAATAATAGTGCAACTCCATCTAATATAACGAGAGCAGACCAGTCGAAACCTTACGCACGCGAGGTTTATGAAACCGAACTTTTCCCTTATAAACAACGTGCCAATGCCGCCGAAGCAACCTATATGGCAGTTTTTAATATGGCATTCTATCCCGAGGAGAGAGGTCCTTATAACTATGATGTGAGCGGAGCCGAAGGTTTTTCAAGCGGAGCAAATGCGGACGGAACACTTAAAGACCCTGAAAGTCGTTGGGGCGGGATTATGCGAAAAATGGATAATACCGACTTTGAAGCCTCTAATTACGAATATATTGAGTTTTGGATGATGGACCCGTTTATAGAAAATCCGAATCACCGAGGTGGAAAACTCTATTTTAACTTAGGGGACATTTCAGAAGATATTTTGCGTGACGGACTTAAGTTTTTTGAAAACGGACTTCCCGCTGACGGCTCCGATGATGGGGTTGAGTATACCGTTTGGGGAAGAGTGCCAACCATACAGATGATTGTCAATGCGTTTGAAAATGACCCGAGCGCTCGTCAATATCAAGACGTAGGTTATGACGGACTTTATGACGAAATTGAACGTACTCACTACGCAAATACCTACTTGAATTTATTGGAGGCTGAATTTGGAACGAATTCCGATATTTATGTTCAAGCTCAACAGGACCCCTCTTCCGATAATTTCCATTACTTCAGGGGGAGAGATTATGATGACGCTAATGTGAAAATTTTAGAAAGGTATAAATACTACAACAACCCGGACGGCAACTCCCCAACAGACAATCAATCTCCCGAATCATATCCGACAGCCGGTTCTACATTGCCTAACGTAGAAGATGTTAACAACGATAACACATTAAACGAAGAGGAGAAATATTATCAATATGTTATTGATTTGAGTCCCAGTAAAATGGTGGTGGGTGAAAATTATATTAACGATGTTTTCGAAGCCGTTCCCGAACCGCTACCCGATGGGTCAAGACCAACCACAAAGTGGTATCAATTTAAAATTCCGATTAGGAATCCGGATAAAGTTGTTGGAAATATAAACGGGTTTCACTCTATTCGCTTTATGCGTGTCTTTATGAAAGACTTTTCAGAACCCATTATTTGTCGGTTAGCCACTTTTGAATTGGTGCGGAGTGATTGGCGTACATACTCGTTGGATTTGATGGAAGATGGCGACTATATTCCGGGACAAGGCGATGGGAATACGACTATCAATGTTTCAACATTGAGCTACGAAGAGAACGCAAATAGAACACCCATTCCGTATGTCTTACCTCCGGGAATTGAAAGAGAGCAAGGCTATGGTGGTACGCAAGTGTACTACGTTAATGAACAGGCACTTACAATGAAAGTTAAGGACTTGGCAGATGGGGATGCTCGTGCAATCTATAAAAACACCTCTTTCGACATTAGAAAATTTAAAAAATTGAAAATGTTCGTGCACGGTGAGAAAATGTTTGAGAATGACCACCTTGCTAACGGTGATGTAACCGTATTTATAAGGTTAGGCTCCGACTTTACGGAAAACTACTATGAATATGAAATCCCCCTTGAAATAACTCCTTGGGGAGTCGGAGCAGATTCAACGAGGATTTGGCCACGGAACAACCGTATGGAGATAGATTTAGCCGATTTTGTCGCAGCAAAACAAGAACGAAATAAACTCTTTAGAACAGGGGACTATTCCCTCACGGTTCCGTACGAAACAGTGGTAAACGGTCGCCTTATTACAGTAATGGGAACTCCTAACTTAGCCGAAGTGAAAACAATAATGATAGGGGTGCGAAATCCTAAAAAACAGACTCTCAATGACGGGGACGATATGCTTTCTAAATCAGTAGAAGTGTGGGTCAACGAGTTGCGACTGACCGGCTACGATGAGTCGTCAGGCTTTGCCGCTCGCGGACAAATGCGCGTGCAGTTGGCAGATTTAGGAGATGTTACCTTATCCGGAACATACTCTACACCCGGTTTTGGGACGCTGGAACAAAAAGTTACCGAAACCCAGCGGGAAACGCTATATACGATTGACGTTGCAACAAACGTTGACGCAGGTAAAATTCTATTTCCTCAAAAATGGAATATTAAAGTTCCCGTGCATTACGACTATAACCTCAATATGGCTCTTCCCGAATATAACCCCCTTAATCCGGACGTGAAATTAAAGGAAGATTTGAAAACCTATTTGAAAAAAGAAGAACGAGATTCCATTCGTAAAATGACTACGGAGATGGTGCAAAGGCAAAATGTCAACATTATGAATGTGCGTAAAGAAAGGAATTTTGATAAAGAAATTAAGATAAGACCCTGGGATATTGAAAATTTAGACTTCTCTTATGCCTATTCGGAAGTAAAACGTAGAGATGTTGATACTGAATTTGATAACGAAATGAGACACGAAGGCGAAATCGGGTACTCGTTTAAACACAACCCAAAGAATTTCAAACCCTTTGCCTCATCTAAACATTTACGTTCTAAGTGGCTACAGATAATTCGCGACATTAATTTTACGTTGCTGCCGCAAATGTTCACTGTAAGAACTAACGTAACGCGTGAAATGAACGAATTTAAACTTCGCCCGAAGAGCAAAGGGAATATTATTATAGATACCTGTATCGTTAAAGATTTTCAGTGGGGACGTGTCTACAATTTACGTTGGGACTTAACACAATCGCTGAAATTTGAATATAGCGCTACTTCAAAGACGCGAATAGATGAACCCGAAGGACGAATTGATACCCGTACGGAAAAGGATTCAATCTGGCGTAACTTTGGAAATGGAGGACGTGTTATCAATTTTAACCAGCGTTTTGATGCCTCCTATCAAATCCCGATTAATAAGATACCGCTCTTCAATTGGATTAATGCAAATGCCAGATATACATCCACATACGACTATTTGGCATCGGCGGTTTCAATGAAAAATCTCGGTAATGTTATCGAAAATTCTAATACGATTCAAGGAAATGTAAACTTGAACCTTGTTACCCTTTATAACAATATTCCTTACTTGAAAAAAGTAAATCAAGGTATCGTAAGACTACAAGAGCAGAAACATAAACAACAAAGTAGGGACCAAAAAGGAAAAACAGAGGAAGGGAAAGGTAGAAAGCAGAAATTTGACCCAAGTATGGGACAAGAGTATGCGGACAGCGATTCGGACAAAAAGGGCAAGAGCAAACAAGATACCTTTAAACTAAATATTGGAAAGCTCATTCTCGATGGTTCGGTTCGTTTCCTTATGATGGTGCGAAATGTTTCGTTCAGTTACAGTGAAGGCTCCGGAACTTCGCTGCCCGGATTTATGCCGGCGCCCAATCTTATCGGACTTAATTTTGCCACGGGAGCACCGGGTTTTCTCTTCGTCTTTGGCGGACAGCCCGACATTCGACATATTGCTTCCGATGCAGGCTGGCTATCAACAGATACGTTACTTAATATCCCTTTCCAAACCCGTTATAATCAAGTTATTAATGCCAGAGCATTAATTGAGCCGTTTAAAGATTTTAGAATTGATGTAACGGCAAATCGAAATTTAACGCGAAACTTCTCAGAATACTACGTCGCCAATAGTGAAGGAGTATTTAAGTCATACACTCCTCAAACCAATGGTACTTACACCACTTCTTTCTTTGCGCTCAATACATTTTTCAAAAATGCAAACGACCTTTTCCAGGATTTCAAACTGATAAGAGGTGAAATGGCTGAGCGATTTTCAGCAATGAATGCCAATTCTAGTGGAATAATTGACACAGCAACAGGGTATCCTCTCGGCTACTCCGCTACTTCGCAAGATGTTCTTATTGCCTCATTCTTAGCCACCTATGGCGGGAAAAATAGTTCAAAACTCGATATCTCAACGCCGTTCTATCAAATTCCGTTACCTAACTGGAGACTAAGCTATAGCGGTTTAACAAAGCTAAAAGGAATGAATAAAGTATTTCAGAATTTCTCTATCAATCATGCCTATATGTCAAGCTACAGTGTCGGTAATTTTGCCACAAACTTAAATTATACGCAAGGAAATGATGGTATGCCCAACATGTTAGACGCGAACAGGAATTTTATTCCCACTTACGAAATAGGGCAAATAACTATGACCGAGCAATTTAGTCCGCTTATTGGATTAGACATGAGCTTTACAAATAGTATTTTATTTAGAGTGGAATATAAGAAAAGTCGAAATGTCTCTTTAAGTTTTGCCAATAATCAGATTACCGAAGTTAACTCCGAAGCGCTAACCTGCGGAGCAGGGTATAGGTTTAAGGATATTAAGATAGGTTTTGTATTCTCGGGAATGAAAAGAGAAGTTGTAAGCGATTTGAATTTAACCGCAAGTTTCACCTTACAGAATAATAAAACATATTTACGGAAAATCGTAGAAAACATTTCCCAAGTTTCGTCAGGAATGTTAACCATCATTATCAACTTCACGGCTGACTATCAAATAAGCCAAATGGTTGGGTTAGCCTTCTTCTATGACCATTCAATCAACCGACCGCATATCTCCAATCAGTACAATAACATGAATATTAATACGGGGATAAAAGTTCGACTCATGCTTGCACAATAGGCAAATCCGGACGGGGAGTTATGCCAAAATGTATAGGTAGGATAAAAAAATTGAAAAGGAAGGAAAACGTCCGGACGCCTACAAAAGAACAACACACAAAAATAGTCAAGAAAACAATAGGCAATTGTTAAAATTTAAAAAGTTATTAACAATTGTAATATAGGGGCTAATTATATTTAATATTCATATTATCTAAAATAAAAAATATTTTCAGCGATTTTTATTTTTTCTTTAGGGCGTGCCCCCTCGCTACGCTCGGGGTCGGCGCTCGGTTCCAAGTCCGCGGGCACAAGCCGTGGGGACGCAAAGCGGCAAAAAGAGCTTACAAGCTCGCTTTTTTGCCGCCGCGTCCCCATCGGCCTCCGCCCTTGCGGGCTTTCCACCTAAGCGCCTCACGCAGCCGAAAATTGGGGTACAAAAATTCAATTCAGAAAGTTATAAACTCAATTATTTTTCTTACATTTGCAGCTTGCTTCTGATAATATTACTTTATCGGAAGTTATAACAAAATGATATGTTGCCTGAAGAAAAAGCACGCCAAGATATTGACCGAAAATTGCATGATGCCGGTTGGGAGGTAGTTGACAGAAAGCACTACTCACCCACGCTAAATGCTGTGGCTGTTACTGAAGGAATACTAAAGGGCAACCATGAAGTTGATTATTTACTTTTTATTGAGGGAAAGGCAATTGGTGTTATCGAAGCAAAAAGAGCAGATATGCCACTCCCCGATACGGCAACAGAACAAGCTGAAAATTACGCTCATCAACTGTTGAAGTGGTATCCATATTGGCAAAAGCCACTACCGTTTATTTATGTTTCGAACGGAAGAGAAATAAAGTTTAGAGATATACGGGATGAAAAATCTTCCTATGAGTCTCTACCGCAAATGCATACCCCAAAAGAATTGGTAAGAATGGCGGGCATCCGAAGTGAATTTGCAGGATTACCACATCTTTCACCAAAAGGATTGAGAAAATGTCAATTTGAAGCAGTTACAGAATTAGAGAAAAGTTTTAGGCGCGGCGATAAACGAGCTTTGATGGTGTTGGCAACCGGAGCCGGAAAAACATTTACCGCTTGTATGGCAGCTTATCGTCTGTTGACTTATACACCGATGAGACGGATTTTGTTTTTAGTTGACCGAAATAATTTAGGAAAGCAAGCTGAGGGCGAATTTGGGACATTTCGTCTAACAGAAACAGGGGAACCGTTCAATACTATTTTTTCTGTGGAAAGATTGAAATCGCCCGATATTCCTGCTGAAACCAACGTCGTAATTTCTACTATACAACGATTTTTTTCCATGTTGACCGGTGGGGAGATTGAAGATGATGATGAGCGGGATGATTTTCCAGAAGATGAGACGGAAATTGTGCTTGGTGATGATTTAAAATTACCTGCCGATTATTTCGATTTAATTATCGTAGATGAGTGTCACCGCTCTATTTACGGCAGATGGCAGAAGGTTTTGAGCTATTTTAATTCAGCTCGAATTGTGGGTTTGACAGCCACACCTGCGCCTGAAACTCTGGCTTTTTTCAATAGAAATATTATCATTAACTATACCCTGGAGAAATCTATAGCTGACAGGATTAATGTGAGTTATAGGGTTTATCGTATTAAAACAAAGGTTACCGAAGATGGTGGTACAATTAAGCAGGATGAAAAGATAACCGAAATTACTAAGTATACAGGTGAAACACAAAATTTAGCAGCCGAAAGAGAGATTGACTACTCAAAAACAGAGTTGGATCGTTCGGTTGTCAATCCTGCTCAGATTTTTTTAGTTTTGGATGAGTTTAAAGAATCCATTTATAGGGATTTATTCCCTGAAAGAACATCAAACTTAGCTTATATTCCTAAAACATTAGTCTTTGCGAAAGACGATGCACATGCTACCCGAATAGTGGAGATCGCAACAAAAGTGTTTCCCAATCAAACCGCAGACTTTGTACAGAAAATAACCTATTCAGCAGGCGATAGTACTGAGTTGATACGTCGATTCAGAAATGAGAAAACGTTTCGGATTGCTGTAACGGTCAATCTGGTTGCTACCGGAACGGATATTCGTCCTTTAGAAATTCTGCTGTTTATGCGTGATGTTCACTCCTCAATATTGTACACACAAATGAAAGGTCGTGGTGTGCGGACAATAGGCGATGAGCAACTTCGTAATGTTACCCCCAATGCCATCAGTAAGGATTTGTTCTTTTTGGTAGATGCTGTTGGTGTAACCGAAAGTGAAAAATTTGTTCCACAGCCGAGAGAAGGTAAGACTTCTGCGCTTGCCAATCCCACTTTAAAACAGCTTTTGGAACAGATTACGCTTGGTTATCTTCCAGATTATTACTTGAACATGCTCGCAAGTACTCTTTCAAGAATCAATGCGAAAAGTAATGAAAAGCATCAGGCTGAATTTACAACGATAGCCACTGCTTCGATGTACGATTTGTCTACTTCTATTTTCGAAGCTTTGGAGGAAGGCGATTTACCCGCATTTGAAGATATAAACCAACCCAACATGGAACGGAAAGCATTAGTAGCATTGTTGGCAAATAATCCTCAAGCACGTGAATATCTATTGACATTAAATGCCGGATTTGTTAAAATACTTGTTCCAGGCGAAGATACATTGATTTTTAAAGGATTTTCTCAGGAGGAAGCCCTTTCTGCTACACAAGCTTTTGAAGAGTACGTAAATACACATTGTGATGAAATAGAGGCACTTCGCATTATTTATAACAATACAAATGAGCCCATAACTTATGCTCTGCTTACAGATTTAAAAGAGAAACTGTTGTCGGCTGATGCTCGTTTTGCTCCTTTGCGATTGTGGAGTTCTTATTCCATCATTGAAGATAGCAAAGTGATAAAATTGCAAACTCAAACCGAACGTGAAAGTTTGACTAATTTAATCCAATTGGTGCGTTATGCTTTCAAGTTAATATCTGAATTGAGATCGCTTCATGGTTTTGCATCACAACGTTTTGAGCTCTGGTGTGGACAGGTACAGCGTCCATTAACAGAAACTCAAAAGGATATTATGCGAAAAATTGTGGGCTATATTGTGTCCAACGGCACTTATACCAATAACGAATTAAGAGAAGAAAATTTGACCGTCTTTGCTCAATTAGTTCAAAGTTTTGGTTCAGCAGAAACTGTAAATGAAGTATTAGAAAGTTTAAGCGGATGGATGTTAAGGGTAGGATAAAAGTAAATTTAATAATTATTATATGGAAAAGCAGATTATAAAAAATGTAAAAGTTTCCGGATTATGGGGACTCAAAAATATTGAGACATTTTTCAATGATGATGTTAATATTTTTGTCGGAGCTAATGGTACAAGTAAAACAACTTTTCTTAATTTGATAGAAGCTGTTTTATTAGCAGACTTTCAAACATTTATTCCTATTGATTTTGATGAAGTTAAAATAGTGTTAGGAAATGGGAAAATTGAAAATACTATTCGAGTTAAAAAGCGATTTGATAATTATCCAATAATATTATATAGTTTTAATGGGGGGGATTTTTTAGAAGTTGTTTATCCTGAATTTGTCCGCAGAGGTATGGTGCGCTCTGTTAGAATGTTAGGAGATTATCAAGTAATAAAAGATAAGTTGGCTGAATTGGTTAATATTTCATGGCTTTCCGTTCATCGAGAAAATAACCAAAATGATGAGTATGAGAGAGTACATGAGAGAACGCATAATTATGTGGATGAAAAATTAAATGATTTAATGCGAAAACTTACGATTTACCAACTACAATTAGAATCAGAAGCTAGTAAAATAGCTGATAAATTTAAAGAAGATATTTTTTCGCTGATGCTTTATGATGAAGATGTTGACAAGGTTAATATACAAAGTTTTGAACATTTCAACCCAGATGAAATAAAAAATGAGTTATTAAGAGCATATGATCTTCTAGGTATAAATGTTAAAGATAAAAATAAAAGAATTATAAAGCATACAGATAAGCTGCAAAATGTAATTAATATTATTAAAGAGGGTAAAATGCTTGATGTTGAAGATATTTTCTCGTTATCATTAATAAACAGAACATTATCTTTAATTTCAATTTCAAAAGAAAATGAAGAAAAAAAACAACAAATTTTTAATCCAATTTCTGTTTATTTAAAATTATTAAAAGATTTTATGCCTGAAAAAGAATTCAAGTTAGACAAAGATAGTTCTGGCGAATTAGAAATATATTTGAAGAATAAAAAAAGTAAAGGAAAAAAAATACCCTTATTTTCATTGTCTTCTGGAGAGAAGCAATTGATAATACTTTTTACAGAAACTTTGCTTCAGAAAAATGAGCCATATTTGTTTATTACAGATGAACCAGAGTTGTCATTGCATATTGATTGGCAGCGACGAATAATTGAAACATTACGAAAGTTAAATACCAATGCTCAGATTACTGTGGCTACTCATTCGCCAGAAATCGCAGGCAAATGGAAACAAAGCGTAACTAATATGGAAAATATTACAAATTATGACGAATAGTATTTCTGCATTTCAGTACTCGAAAGAAGCATTAAACGTAAAAGCGTTATTTCATAATAAAAAATGGATGGTTTATGTTGAAGGCGTTGATGATATACCATTTTGGAGCGAAATATTTGATGATATTACATCTGATTTTAAGATAGAAGAAGTTGGTGGATATGAAAATTTAGTGCCTTATATGGATAAAATCTGTGACGGGGATAGTTATATGATAGTTGCTTGTGATAGGGATTACTCTGATTATATTGAAAGTCCAAAATATGATCATAAATTCATAATAATGACATATGGTTACTCCATTGAGAACACAATGTATTGTAAGTATAATATAAACAATAAAATAAAAAGGTTGTCTAGGACTACCAAAGATTTTTTTGCTGAAATCGAAAATTGGTACAATAGTTTTTGTTCTCAAAGTTTAAGATTATTGCCTTTCGATATAATTAATTATTTACATTTAAAAGGAATATCTTGCTTTGGTGATAACTGTTGTAGATTTTTAGAAAGTATGCATTCTTGCAATTTAGACGAAAAGAAAATTAGCAATTTTTTGTCTTCAATAGAGTCTAACTTTACACAAGAAGAGTTAATAAATATAAATAAAAAGATTAATCTAGACAAAAGAAGTCCTAGATTTAAGATAAAAGGACATTTTCTGACGAATGGTGTTATCAATTTTATCAAAAATATAGTGAAAAATGAATTAAAAAATAGACCAACATTAAGTAACAATGAAATTTACTCATCGATGGTTAATTGTATCAAGCCTTGTGAAAGCATGTGTGAAGATAGAGCTTCTATAATTCAGAAGATAAACGATGCGATATCAGAACTTACAATATAAAACAAATGTCAAAACAAAATAACACCACCTCTTCCCAATCCCTAATAAAAAAAGTTTGGACGCTTGCTGATGTTATCGCGGCTGCCGGAGTAGGATTTACCGATTATATTATTCAGCTTACTTATCTGCTGTTTCTGAAAATGGACGAAGAAAAAGTGCAGTTAGGGCTTAAAAGTGCTATTCCGCAAGGTTATGGTTGGAATGATCTAATTGCACTTGACGGACATGATTTACTTCGTCAGTACGAGGAGACATTGAAAGTACTCAGCAGTCAGGATGATTTGATTGGCACTATCTTTACAAAAGCTACCAACAAAATTGAACAACCTGTGCTACTAAAAAAAGTAATTTCACTGATTGAAAGCGAAAATTGGCTTTCTATGGATGGAGATTTAAAAGGTTCTATTTATGAGGCTATTTTGGAGAAAAACGGACAAGATAAAAAGAGTGGAGCAGGACAGTATTTTACACCAAGAGCATTAATTAATGCGATGGTTGAGGTTACTAATCCGCTAATTACCGAAACCGTTTGCGACCCTGCTTGCGGAACGGGAGGTTTTCTACTTGCCGCTTTTGACCACATGAAAAAGCAAAGTAAAGATCGTGAAAAGCTTCGTTTTTTACGAGAAGATGCTCTAAGTGGAAATGATATTACTCCTTTAGTTGTTACACTTGCCTCCATGAATCTTTATCTGCACGGAATTGGTTTAGAAAAATCGCCAATTCGTTGCCAGGATTCATTGGAACGTACTCCGACAACATTGGTAGATGTGGTGCTTGCTAATCCACCTTTTGGTACTCGTCCTGCCGGTTCAACGGATATTTCAGCTATGCGTGACGATTTGTATGTTACCACAAAAAATAATCAGTTGAATTTCCTGCAACATATTATGTTAATGTTGAAAAATGGGGGACGTGCCGCTGTTATTCTTCCCGATAACGTTTTGTTTGAGGGTGGTGCGGGCGAAACAATTCGAAAAAAGTTATTGACAGAATTCGATTTACATACCATCTTGCGATTGCCTACCGGGATTTTTTATGCCCAAGGGGTGAAAGCCAATGTTCTCTTTTTTAGAAAAGGCACAAAAACCCAAGATGTTTGGTATTATGATTACAGAACGAATATAAAACATACTCTGGCAACCAATCCCATTCAACGACACCACTTAAATGAGTTTGTAGAGTGCTATAATAATAGAGTGGAAACCTATTCTGAAGATAATCCCGAAGGACGATGGAGAAAATATAGCTATGACGAACTGATTTCACGTGATAAAACAAGTTTAGACATTACTTGGTTGCGGACAGGCGAAGAAACTGTGGACTATTCATTAGATGAACTTATGAGTATGATAGAAGAGAAATCAGCAAACATTTCCGAAGCAGTAAGCAAGTTAAAAGAAATAATTGACACAATAGAGGAGTAAGGTAAAATGGAAAATTTAGATAAATTAATTTTTGAACTTTGTAAATTATCGCAAGTAATTATTTGGGCTTGATTTAACTTGCTCGTAACATGCTTTAATATTGATTTGTTTTTGTACTATGCTGATTTTAAGATATATAAAATGCTATTTTAACTTGCTCCTAACTTGCCTACATGACACAGTTGGAGCATAAACTGAACACATAATGAACACTAAACTACTACGACAAAAAATATTAGACCTAGCTATTCGCGGCAAACTTGTTCCGCAAGATCCTAATGATGAGCCCGCATCAGTTCTGCTTGAAAAAATAAGAGCAGAGAAAGAGCGTCTGATAAAAGAGAAAAAAATAAAGTCGGATAAGAGCAAAAATACTGCCGATAGGTCGAATTATAGGAACTTGTTTAACATTCCTGATAATTGGGTTTGGGTAAAATTAGGTGAAATTGGAAACTGGCAATCGGGAGCAACTCCAAGCCGCTCGAACAAAGAATATTTTAATGGAGAAATTTTGTGGCTTAAAACAGGTGACTTGAACGATGGTTACGTTTACGATATTCCTGAAAAAATAACTGAAAAAGCTTTAAATGAAACTTCTCTTAAAATAAACCCAATTGGCAGCGTTTTAATTGCAATGTATGGCGCAACAATTGGCAAAGTAGGAATTCTGACAAAACCTGCTACAACAAATCAAGCATGCTGTGCTTGTTCTAATTTTAGACAGATTTATAATTTATATCTTTTTTACCTATTAATTGCTTACAGAGACTACTTTATTGGGATAAGTGAAGGGGGGGCTCAACCCAATATCTCTAAAACAAAAATCATATCAACATATATTCCATTACCTCCACTTAATGAGCAAATCAGAATTGTTCAAGAAGTAGAAAAACTATTTGAACTTATCAATATTATAGAAGATAACAAATTTTCTCTACAGCAATATATTATACAAGCAAAGTCAAAAGTTTTAGACCTTGCCATTAGAGGCAAACTTGTCGCACAAGATCCAAACGATGAACCTGCTTCAGTGTTATTAGAACGTATAGGAAAAGGTAAGAAAGTAACTTCTGATAAAACTAATTATCCGTTTGAAGTGCCGAGTAGTTGGACGTGGATTGAGTTAAATAATGTGTTAGAATATGAACAACCAACAAAATATAGAGTTAAAAGTACTGAATACTCAAATGATTTTTCGATTCCTGTATTAACAGCCGGAAAATCTTTTATTATTGGTTATACTGATGAGAAAGATGGAGTATTTACTGATTTGCCAGTAATTATTTTTGATGATTTTACGACAAGTTCACAATATGTTGATTTTGAATTTAAAGTGAAATCATCTGCAATGAAAATACTTCGAGCAAAAAAAGAGATTGCTGACACAAAATATATAGCATTTTTTATGAGTATCACAAGACTTACCGGTAATACTCATAAAAGATATTGGATTTCTGAATATTCAAAGATAAAAATACCCCTTCCGCCTCTAGCTGAACAAAAACGTATTGTTTCTCAAATAGAAACTATTTTTGCACAGTTAGATATTATAGCAGATTCATTAAAAGAATAGTTTTTTTACTCTTTTAACTATATTTACCACGTAACAACCTTATCAACAATAGTTTGCTGTTCGCTTGCTGTTCTACGCAAGTAAATACGCGTAGTTTCAATACTCTCATGCCCCATTAAATCGGCTAGTAATGCAATATCATTGAATTTTTCAAGGAAGTTCTTTGCAAACCGATGACGAAAAGAGTGCGGATAAATAACTTTTTTGTTCAATCCATATTTTTCCGCAAAATATTTGAGTTGCTGGGCAATTCCTCTAGCTGAAATTCTATCGCCGAAGCGGTTCCTAAAAATATAACCCGATGAAATTTCGTTATGTTTCAACCATTTGCTCGCTTCATCTCTAAGTTTTTTAGGAATGTAAAGTCTCCTTATTTTACCACCTTTTGAGTACATATCTAAATAACCTATTTCAACGTGTTCTGCTTTAATTTGAAGCAATTCACTGACTCGGGCACCGGTTGCCGTTAAAAACCAAACAACAAAATACCATTCAATATATCCATCGCTTTTAAGTCTTGATTTTAGAAACTTATAATCGGCATCACTTACAACATGCTCTAGAAAGTTTTTCTGCTGAATTTTGATGAATTTTAATTTCAACTTCTCCTTATTTATAAATTCAAGATATTTATTTAAAGCTTGTAATCTTAAGTTAACTGTCTGTGGCTTAAAGTGTTCTACTAAATATCCTTTGTAAGCCAATAGATTTTCCTTATCAATTTTCTCATACTGTCTGATAAAATAATTGACTGTCCATACATAAGACCTTACTGTGCTATCAGAAAGGTCGTTCTTCTCTAAAAATTTTTGAAATTTTGTTACCATATTTTGATTTTTTTTAAGTTTATGGCAACAATAACGATTATACTAGGTGTCAGATAGTAGGTTGTCCTTTATTTGCTCAAGCACTATAAAAATTTCTTCGATTTTATCAACAATTCGCTGTTGTTCGGCAAGTGGCGAAAGGGGAATGGGATACTCTCTGAAAAGTTTTTTATTTAAATGGGGTATTGCTGATCCCGTTTTTGACTCTTTAAATAGTTTATGTTCTTTTTTTAGAATGTAAAAAATGTATTCTTCATTAATTTCATTGGATATTTGAATAATCTTTAGCGTACTCCCTTGATAACCATCAACTTTTGTCTTGAAAATTTCGCCTGAATTTTCACCATCAACTAAAATTAAATTAGTTTCTGCAGAAACAAACTTTCCCGATTTTTTTAAATTGATTCCCGATTGATTTCTTAAAAATTTCACATCTAAATATGGTAGAGGGAGAGCATTTCGTTTTTCTCCATCTAACAAAGAACAAATGTTTTGCATCTCTGTTACTTCCCAGCTATTTGGCAATTCAAACGGACAATTAGTTTTATCAGAAGTTACTTTCTTACCTTTTCCTATACGTTCTAATAACACTGAAGCAGGTTCATCGTTTGGATCTTGTGCGATAAGTTTGCCACGAATTGCTAAGTCTAAAACTTTTGATTTCATCAGAGAAAAGTATTCCTCTATGGAGAATTTATTTTCTTCAATGGTATTGATAAACTTAAATAATCGCTCAATTTCTGCAACTATCCTATTCTGTTCAGAAAGTGGTGGAATAGAAATTCTCAACTCACCTAAAATAGTTCCATTCACATTTGGCTGTCCCGTGCCAACAGAGTTCTTTGATATTTGTTCCCAATAAAAATTTGATTCTAGAAAGAATTTAATATATTTTGTGTTAATATTTTTATTTGGCTTTATCCTTATTAAATAAGATGCAAAAACAGACTTTTCATTTAAATCTACTATTAAGAATGATTTTCCAACAGTAGCTCCAGTTCTCGCAAAAAGTATATCTCCATCGTACAGCAAATAATCTTCAGCTTTGTCTTCATCAATCTTAACATACGGAACTGAGTCCCAATTTACACAGTTATTTTGAATATCAGTAATTCTTAACATTTTATATTTCCCTTGGGAAAGAGCTTTGCCAGTATATCCGTATTGTATTGAATTTGAAATATCTTTTATTGTTTCCCACTCCCAACTCTCCGGTATCTCAAAAGGTTGTTCGTGCTTATAATTCGACCTATCAGATGTAAACTAAAAATAACTATACTATCTTTTATGATAACAAATAATATAAGTTCTGTTTAGCTGTTTCTCCCTAACTTTAAAAACTTTCCACCTAAGCGCCTCACGCAACCAATCTGCTCGTGCAGAAATATTAAACTTTGAGTTTTATACACTTTTTGTTATACATATTACTTTTTTCTTCTTTACATTTTTTATTTATCATCTAAGTGGCTCTGTCCGAGCAAGTTGGCTGCGTGAGGGCGCAGCCGTATAGCCCGCAAAGGAAGGAGCTTTGAAGAGCAAGGAGAAAAAGAGCGACTTTAGAAGCTCCTTTTTCGACTATGCTATTCATAGCTCCTTCCTGCGGACTTGGAGGCG
>DUOL01000054.1 GCA_012838875.1 Bacteroidales bacterium
CTCTTCTTGGCAATTGGTGGAAAAGAGAGTCAAGACCGCAGGCAGAAAGATTGTTTCCTGAGCAATCAATGTAAAATAAACTATCACACCCACTTACTTTAATAGTTGAAAGATTATTAGAATAACAAGATAGTATTCTCAACACTTTAAGCCCACTTACATCTAATAAAGAAAGATTACTATTTCTCGAACAAGAAATATAATTAAGACTATCACACCCACTTACTTTAATCGTTGAAAGATTGTTATATGAACAAAATAAGGCTTCTAATCCAGGGTTATTGGAAGCATTGACCTCTGTTAAATTTTCATCATTACTACCACAATCAAATTGTTTAACGTTTCCATAAATTGTCATTGTAGTACCTTGTGCAAAGTATTCTCCCCAACCGGACCAATCTACTCCAAGACTAAATGTTGTATCGTACGTTCCACTAATAACTCTTACTTCTGTGTTGTCTGCATCTGCCTTGAGGTCTAAGCTTATCAACTCTCCTGGCTGAACGGTAAGTTCAATCCAGCGGTTCATATTTACTTGTGCCATTGCCAAATTGGCTGACATTACCAGCGTAAATAACGCTAAAAATAATTTTATAAACAATTGTTTCATGTTAAATTTGCTTTAATTAATAATATTACTCATTTTATAAGTTTTAATTTACAAATATACATTTTTTCATTACAAAACATAAAAATATTAAATAATTTCTTGATGACTGTTTTTTTCTTGAGACTACATTTAAAGTGTTAGTAAAACAAAGTAATCAATGTAGTATTTCATATATAAAAAAAACAGGAACATTAATTTAAAATATTCCTGTTTTGGTCTTATTGTTTGTGTTATGTTACAATACAAAATACGGAATTGTTCCGTGTTCCGAATATTAAGTTTTAAAGTTATTCAGAATTACACTAAAAATTTTAATTCTTCACAACTTTATATTCTCCTACTCCTTCGGCGGTACGAAGTTTTAGGATATAGATTCCGTTAGCAAGGCTTGATACATCAATAGAGGTATTGTTTAGAACATTCTCTTGGCTAATAACTATTCTGCCAAAAGAGTCGTAAAGTTCTAATTTATCAATATTCTTCTCACATTCAATTTTCAAATCACTAATGACCGGATTTGGATGAACCTTGGCATTAATATTAGGGAGTGTTTCTGCAATTCCGCTACCACCGCTAGTACTTGTAACAGTAATATCATCTAAATTCATTCTAAAGACATCAACACTATTAAAATGTCTCCAAGCGATATAAATTGGCTGGTTATTATAAGCCGAAAGGTCAATATCCCTTTCAAACCAAACTCCTTGCTCCCTGCTTGCTGTTAAGGTCTCTTCAAACAATAAAATAAAATTAGCAACATCTGTTCCGGTTGTAGAAACATAAACACCATAATGGTCGGCAGGCCAGGCTGCATCTTGGGCACATACATAATACTTTAAACTTGAAGCTGTACCTAAACCTATTTGCGGAGTGATTAACCAGTTATCCGGTGTTAACGCACTCCCGCTGTACGAAGCGGAAGTCATTAATCCCGCACTTCCATTATAACCAAGAATACCCTCATGTCCAACTAGAGCGTACCAGTTATTACCGTCACCATCTGCATCAATAAGTGACCAGTCCGTAGGTATGGCAAGATCTTCCGTGTTTTCAAAATCTTCGCTAAAGATTACTGTTTGTGCCATTGTCAAACTGGCTGACATTACTAGCACAAAAAACGCTAAAAATAATTTTGTAAATACTTGTTTCATGTTAATTTGGTTTTAATTAATAATATTACTCATTTTGTATATTTCAACCTACAAATATACATCTTTTTTAATACAAAATCATAAAAATATAAAAAAAAATCTTAATGACTGTTTTTTTCTTGAAGCTACTTTTAAAGTGTTAGTAAAACAAAGTAATCAATGTATTTGATATGTAAAAACAGGAACATTAATTTTAAATGTTCCTGTTTTGGTCTTATTGTTTGTGTTATGTCACAGTACAAAATACAGGATTGTTCCGTGTTCCGAATATTAAGCTTTAAAGTTATTCAGAATTTACTAAAAACTTTAATTCTTCACAACTTTATACTCTCCCACTCCTTCGGCGGTACGAAGTTTTAGGATATAGATTCCGTTAGCAAGGCTTGATACATCAATAGAGGTATTGTTTAGAACATTCTCTTGGCTAATAACTATTCTGCCAAAAGCATCGTAAAGTTCTAATTTATCAATATTCTTCTCACATTCAATTTTCAAATCACTAATGACCGGATTTGGATGAACCTTGGCATTAATATTAGGGAGTGTTTCTGCGATTCCGCTACCGCCACCTTCTCCAAAAATCTTAACATCGTCAATAAGCAAGAAGTTCTGGTCAGCACTTTCATAGTGGCGAAAAGCAACATATTTTGTTCCTGGAGGTAACGGAATATCCCTCTGCAACCAAGGGGTAGCGTTCTTTTCCTCAACAGGAACAGTTTCTTCAAAAACAACGGTAAAGTCAGTAAGGGCATTACCGGTTGTAGATGCCATGATGCCATAGTGATCCGGATATAGCGGGCTGGTACTAACAAAATAACGAACAGAAGCGGCTCCTTCTACAAGAGGAGTAATCATCCAATTGTCAGGATCAAACGGGTTCTCTGACCATGACCATGAAGATGCCATATAAGAGCCACTGTAGGCCTGAGTTATATGTGTATATTGACCTACATCCCAATTGTTGCCATCGCCGTCATTATCTACAAGTGTCCAAGCTGATAAGGGAGTATCACTTTCAAAGTCGTCTTGAAAGATGACCGTTTGTGCCATTGCCAAACTGGCTGACATTACTAACGCAAAAAACGCTAAAAATAATTTTGTAAATAGTTGTTTCATGTTAAATTGGTTTTAATTAATAAATATTACTCATTTTATATATTTCAACTTACAAATATACATCTTTTTTATTATAAAACCATAAAAATATTAAAAATTTTCCGATAATTTAGATTTTTTTTACAAAAGACTCTGTTTTTGTAACTATATCATTATGGGTTTTACGATAAAAATAAAAAAATTATCATTTTTTCTGGATAATACTCATTGATTAATTGAAAAATATTATTACTTTTGCAAATGCAATTTTTATAAACAATTAAAATTATTAAACATGAAAAGAAAATTTACTTATTTTTTAGTTGCTATGTTTGTAGCATTTGGATTAAACGCTCAGAATATATCTAGCGTAAAAACTACAGCAAAAACCCCCTCTCCCAAAGCTGATGTTGAAATACATTTTGACGGAGAAAATGCTAATGGTATAGGTACTAACAGTGAAGCCGTATTTGAAGTAGCGGCAAGATTCACAGCTGATGAGTTGGCTGCATACTACGGTTCTAATAATATCAGTAAAGTGAAATTCTTGGTGTTTATGGTAAGTTCTCAAGATTCCGTAACACCATGGGCAACGGCTGCAAAAGTAAAGATTTACGGTAACGGTACCGCAACAGAAGCTGGCGAATTATTACTTGAAGCACCTGTAACTAACTTAGTCGATGGATGGAACGAATTTGTTCTTCCCACTCCTGTACCACTTGTATCAGGTGACTATTGGGTAGGTTATGAAGTAACCGCTGCTGCCGGTTTCCCAGCAGGATGTGACGCTGGTCCAATTGTTGCCGGAAAAGGTGGTTGGTTGTATTTTGGTGAAGAAGACGGTTGGTCTGAATTATCTGAAGCAGGGTTAGACGCAAACTGGAATATCCGTGCCGTTTTAACCGGTGCTACCGGCATTGAGACGGAAATAGTAAATTCGCTGGAAGTTTTCGGCGGAAACGGTATGATTACTATCAACAACGCTGATGCAGCTACTGCTCAAATTTACAACGTTACAGGTCAACTTATTAACACGGTTAATTTATCAAATTCTACAACCGTTCAAGTTCCTGCAGGAATTTACATTGTTCGCGTTGGAGATGCGGCTCAAAAAGTATTAGTAAAATAAGAGAAGTAATAAATTTTACAATAAAAACGGGGAGATTGGTTTTAAATCTCCCCGTTTTTTATTTTCCACATTCTACATTCAACTTGGGCGGCGTGAGGGCGCAGGTGGAAAGCCCGCAAGGGCGGAAGCCGCCGGGGACGCAAGGCGGCAAAAAAGCGAGCTTGTAAGCTCTTTTTGCCGCCTTGCGTCCCCACGGCTTATGCCCGCGGACTTGGAACCGAAGACCGACCCCGAGCGTAGCGAGGGGACACGCCCAAATTAAAATTAAAAAATTAGCTACTAAATTATAAACTAACCTCGTCTGACTTTCGATAAGTATCTATATGACGTTTTTTCTTTTCTTCGTAAATGTCATGAATATTGATTAATATAGCAATTTCTTCTACTTCGCCAAACTCATGATTATAAGAAGCACCGAAATATTGCATTGTAGGAGAGAGAGTTATATAGGTTTTAATAAGTGGGGGAATGGTCTCCTTAAGGTCGCGTATATTTTTATTCAACAATTTAAAATCTTCGGTAATAGAGTTACTCCACAACGCCTTAATTCCTTTTTTCTCTTTTTTCATCTTAACGGGGAATTGCGGTTTCACTAGATTCTCATCTCCTTTGTAATGTTTTTCCAAGAAATTATGAATCAAATTGCGTGCTAAGCGATTGTAAGAGCTGTACATCGTCATTTTACCGAAAAAGTAATCAATATCTTCGTTATCTACTATCAATGTTCCCAAGCCGTCCCAAACATTATCCAGTGAAAAAAGCCCAAGACGTAAGCTGACGGTTGCTTGATATTTTGGTTGCACAAAACTACGCCCTAATTCGATAGTTCTTTGCCATTGATTTTCAATAAATTCGGGGGAGAAGTGAAAAAGTTTTGATGTCGGTGTGTGCGGATAGCCATTTTCGTCGAGCGGCACGTCGCGTCCAAGTATAAAACGATAAGCACTAATCAACTCTTGTTTTTCCGGGTCCCATACGATTAATTGCTTAAAGGGTACGGCGGCTGTGTCATATTCGTCAATATCGACCTCTTTTCCTGTTCCGCCACCGGCTTGTCGGAAAGTAATTTCACGTAGACGTCCAATCTCCAACATCATATTAGGTGAATCGTGTGCGTCAACGAGATAAATATCATTATCTCCCGCATTCGTTCTGCGAAGTAATTTATCTTTTGTCAATTCTGCCAGTAAAAGTTCCCTATCAATAGGGGCAATAATCTCCTTCATTTTATCATCATTTTTATTTTAGAGCATATACTTGGTCTTTAAGCCAAGCTGCCCATTCTTTATCATTTTTTGAATTATTAAACGTCTCAAAACTTATCGGTTTTCCGAAAGTCATTTCAAATTTCTTTCCTCTCTGTCTAAACATTTCGTCCGGAAGGAAAAGCATTTCAATATTTATTTTTATTCCTAACTTTTTTCTCCAATTTGCTAAATTATAAAAACGTTTTGAATTTTCGCCTTTAAAAAAGACGGGAATAATATCGCGTTTATACTCTTTCGCTTTAGAGACAATAGTTTTTTTCCACTCCAAATCATAGATTCCCCCTTTTTGTTTTCGGGAACATAATCCTGCCGGAAAATAAAATATTAACTCGTCAGACTCGAAAACGGCATTAAGTTCTTTCACAGCCTGAAGACTATTTTTCCCATGTTTATTAATCGGAATAAATACTTCATTCAATTCTTTTAAATACATTAAAAGGTCATTAACGGGGAATTTTAAATCTTTTCTATATTTCCCGAGAGTGGCTATTAAAGCAA
>DUOL01000055.1 GCA_012838875.1 Bacteroidales bacterium
AGCTTGTAAGCTCTTTTTGCCGCCTTGCGTCCCCACGGCTTGTGCCCGCGGACTTGCAGCCGAAGACCGACCCCGAGCGTAGCGAGGGGGCACGCCCTAATAAAAATTAAAAATAAAAATTGAATTTTCTAAAATTGGAAATAGATAAAGGGCTGTAAATCCGCTGTAATGAATTGATATACAGTGAAAACGACTATGACGACTATGATGCCTTGTACCCATATAGGCAATAGGGCGAAGTTGAGGCGATACCATCTTTTCCACTTTTCGGGTAACCAATGAATGAGCATGCCGACCGCGAAAAGAATGAAGATAAATAGATAATTATCAATGATTTGAGGGATTTTAGAGAAATCCCATTTCCCGCCTATCATGTTGACCATTGTTTTGGCGGTATTCCATGCCGTAGCGTTCGCCTCGGCGGGGTCTAGATTAGAACCTGAACGGAAAAAGAGCCTTGTGAAGGTGATAAAGATAAAAGTCAGAAAAATACCCCAGCCCCGTTGCATGAATTTTAAGGGATAACGACTGAAAAATATGCTATATAGCGTTTCAATTAACGTGCCGACAAATATAATTCCTGTCCAAATTACGCCAATGACAAAGGCGGGGTGCGGAAAGTAATATTGTAATATGCCGAAAAGGAGAAAAACGGCAGCCGTAACAAACGTTTTCCAAAATTTGGAAATTTTTCTCCAAAATTTATAAATTAATATTCCGATGCCGTTTAAGCCTCCCCAAATCATGAAATTCCAACTTGCACCGTGCCATAAGCCACCTAACAACATCGTGTTCATTAAGTTAATATTCGTGTTTATAGCTCGGGTCGTTTTGGGGACGAAAATTCGCAGAAAAATTAGAAGAATGGCGATAAACAATATTATTCCCGCCACCCACAGGCTCCCCGACAGGAAAATAACAACCAAAGCAATAAAACAGATTAGGAAATATCCCGTTACCGTTCCGTTACGATTTCCGCCCAACGGAATGTATAAATAGTCTTTTAGCCAAGAAGAGAGCGAAATGTGCCACCGTTTCCAAAAATTACCGGGATTTGTGGCTTTATATGGAGAATTGAAGTTCTTGGGTAAATAAAAACCCATTAACATGGCAACCCCAACGGCAATGTCCGTGTAACCCGAAAAATCTGCATAAACTTGCAAAGAATATACAAATATGGCGGATAAATTTTCAAAACCGGTGAAAAGATTGGGATTATTAAAAACTCTATCGGCAAAATTTACCGCTAAATAATCGCTCAAAATGATTTTTTTCAATAACCCGTTTAAAATCCAAAAAAGTGCAATTCCATACTGCCTGCGTGAAAGGAAAAAAGGCTTATAAAGTTGAGGTACGAAATTTGCCGCACGAATAATCGGACCTGCTACTAACTGCGGAAAAAAAGTAGTGTAAAAACCAAAATCAAGAATGTTGTTAACCGGAGCTACCTTTTTTTGGTAAACATCGACTAAATAACTGATGTTTTGAAAAGTGTAAAACGAGATGCCGACCGGCAATAAAATTTTACTTGCGTCAAAACGGGACGTGCCCGTCAACTCATTGGTCCATAAAGCTAAATAGTTAATCACTTCTAAGTCGCTATGAAACAGTGAATTATATGCGTCTGTGAAAAAATAAGCGTACTTGAAGTAAAAAAGTATGGACAAATTGATGAATACACCCAGAAAGAGCCAACATTTTCGCCTAAAAGTACGCTCCGTAGTCGCTAATTTCTTGCCGATAAAGTAATCGTAAAAAATGGAAAAAATTAAAATAATGACAAATAATCCGGAGGTTTTATAGTAAAAGAAAATACTTACAAAGCATAAAAAAGTGTTTCTTAATAATCTTCTTTTGTGAACTAAAGCAAAACCCGCGAAAACAATAGCAAAAAAAGCCCAAAAATAAAATTGAGTGAATAAAAGCGGATATTTTTCATCAAACGAGAAAATAGTTTCAAAAAACTGTTTCCAATGCGTTAAGTTCATGTAGATTTCTTAATTATACTTTGCGTTTCACCACGATAAAATTTAGTAACAATCTCATCACCCTCTTTTAGCTCTTTTTCATCAATTACCGTTTTTCCGTTGAAATAGGTAATACTAAAACCACGTTTCAAAATATTGTCAGGGTGCAATAATTCCAACTGTTTACTTATATTTTTTAAATGGTTGTGCTCTTTTTCAATTATTTGTTTAGTAAACAGCTTTATTAATTGTGAAGTGTGTTCAAGTTTTTGAAAACTATTTTTAATAATCTCCTCCGATTTTCGCAAAATTCCGTTCTGAAACTCTTCCAGACTTTGGAAATTTTGCTTCAATATTTCTTCTGTTTTTGTGAAAATCGTGTTTTGAAAATCTTCAACTTGGATAGCAAAATTGTGAAATTGTTGAATTAAAAAGTAGCCGACTTCGGTAGGCGTAATCTTATTGCTATAGGCGACCATTTCCGTAACGGTTTCGTTGGTAGAATGACCGATACCGGACAAAACGGGAATGGGGAAAGTGGCAACATTTTTCGCCAATTGATAGTCGTCGTAACAGCTCAACCCGGCATCTCCGCCACCACCTCTGATAATGGCGACACAATCAAACTTGGTCAGCTCCTTTTTTATCTTTTCCAGCTGTTCCGAAATAGTTATAATCGCCTTTTCGCCTTGCAAAATAGCAGGAAATAGCTGACAATCAAACTTATAACCCCAATTGTTTTGCGTTAACGTTGTCATTAAATCGCTATAACCTTTACTGGTTTCAACGGAAATAATAGCAATTCGCTTAGGCACTAACGGTAAAATCGTTTGTTTATTTGCGTCAAAAATTTTCTCCTTTTTCAATCTTTCGATAGTCAAAAGTTTATTTTTCACCATCTCGCCCAATGTAAAAGAGGGCTCAATATGTTGAATATAAAGAGCTAAGCCGTATTGCGGGCTGTACTCTACCGTTGCGAGACATAAAATAGAAATTCCCTCCTTCAGCGGCTCGCCCGTCAACTTTTCAAAAGCCTTATTAATTGCCCTAAATTGTGTCGCCCAGATAATAGCCCGCATCTGTGCCACAATTTTATTATTCTCTTTTTCAACCAATTCAGGGTAGCAATGACCGCTATGCGGATAGTAATTTAATTTTATAATTTCAGCCTTAATATAGTAGGGTTGCCGATAGGTCTTCGCAATCACCGATTGGAGACTCTTAGCTATATCGGACAGCGTATAGATTGGATGTTCATTAAAATAATCACGTGTTTTGGTGGACATGCGCAAAAACTGTTATTGAAATCCCAAATGCCCCGTTATTGAACCGAATCTTAACGAGTCCAAAGCCGCATTGTTAGGTGAATTAATAAGTTTATATCTTCTTTTTGCCATATTTCTCGATGAAAAGATGCCGTATGCCGACTTGTCCTCCGAAACCATATTGGTATAAAAAACTCTATCTTGCACCAAACTGCTACTCGGCTCGTTAACGTCCAAATAAATCATATAATTCCTTTCAGCCCCCCAAACCTCCAACGTTATACAATCCGCCCCTTTCGTATGACGCACGATATTTTCATCATATCGCAAACGGTTAGCAATAATTTGATACAACTGTTTCAGCACTAGCGACACCTCAATCGTAGGCTGTTCCGAACGAATACGCGTAACCCGCCAAACAATCTCACCATTATTATTTATGGTATCGCCCGTAAATTTATCCAATTCTATATAATAAAATTTCAAATAAACATCATATGCCACCGCATTGGGTGCTTTGCCGAATTTGAGGGTTGCCGTACTTGATGTTAAAAACGAAGCTATGTCTGAAAAGGGCTGAGAAATCGAAAATTTCCCCACTAATGGCGTGGTTGCCGTTATCTCTTTCCCATTCGTTTTATTGAAAATTTTCAATTTATACACATTTTTTTCGTTCAAAGTCGCCGTGCTGTAATAAATCACTTGCGGGTCATAAGCAAAAATCCCACTATCTTTCGGCACAGCCGTAGTCATATAAAAAGGAATCGACCGCGTCAATCTCTCATTTTCGTACTCCTCCACAAACACCTCAATCGAGTCGTAATAAGAAATATTATCCAAATTTCGAGCCGCTACTATCGCATTACCGTCCGTTAAAAAAGCCTTATAAACTTTAATATAATGAACCGTATCCTTAGGATTTAAAATCCCATAACTAATCGTAATATCTTTATAATCAGCATTTTGATTAAATTCCGGTTTACACCCGCTTAGCCATAGCGTTGCCGTAAAAGTCAAAAACAAATAGCGTTTAATTTTCATCTTTTAAAAAATTGCAGTGCAAAAATAGCTCATTTTTCAATATCACAAATTTTTTCCCGAGTAGTATCTTTTAGTTTTATAAAAATAATTTTAATTTTTATTAGGGCGTGCCCCCTCGCTGCGCTCGGGGTCGGCGCCCGGTTCCAAGTCCGCGGGCACAAGCCGTGGGGTCGCAAGGCGGCAAAAAGAGCTTCTAAAGTCGCTTTTTTGCCGCCGCGACCCCAGCGGCTTCCGCCCTTGCGGGCTTTCCACCTAAGCGCCTCACGCAACCAAGTTGTTCGTACAGAGCTATTTAGCTTAGGATACGGAAAGTGGAAATTGTTTTTAAGCGGAAAGATGCTCAATTAAAATTTTAGTTCCAATGGCTACAAGTATCACTCCTCCGATAATTTCGGCATAGCCGGGGCGAAAGTAGTGGGAGGCTTTTCCCCCGATATAGACGCCGAAAATGGAGAGAAGAAAAGAGGTTATTCCAACGGTGAAAACGGCTAAAACAATATTCACGGAGGGCAACATGGAGAAGCTGAAACCAACGGCTAAGGCATCAATACTCGTGGCAATGGCGAGTATCAGGAGTGTAAGGGGCTTGGTAATGTCCGTTTTCTTTTCTTCTCTGTCGGGACGAAGTGCGTCAATAATCATTTTTCCGCCGATAAAAACCAAAATTGCAAAAATAATCCAATGGTCTACGTGGCAAATATGGTCTATGAGCAATCCTCCGCTTAACCACCCTAAAATCGGCATTCCACCTTGGAAAAAGCCGAAGAGAAACGCAAGAAGCAGGATATTTCTATAATCTATTTTCCCTTTTGCCGCTCCGACCGAAAAACTAACGGCAAAACAATCCATTGCCAAGCCGATAGCAATTAAAAGTAATTCTATAAAACTCATCGTAATTGTAGTTCGTTAAGTGTAATCCAACTCATCAATTTCATTCCGACTAACAGTGCATTTTCATCAATATCAAATTGATTGGAGTGTAGGCGATAAATATTTCCTTTTTTTTCATTGAGCGTGCCGAGACGATAGAGCATGCCCGGTTTTTGTTGTAAAAAATAGGCAAAGTCATCGGCGGTTGTGCGTTGCGGCAACGAGAGAACGCTCTCTTTTCCTAACAATTCGGTAGCATATTTTCTAACTCTTTTTGTTATCTCCACGTCATTGACTAAAACGGGATATCCTTTTCTAATTTCTACATGACAGGTCGCATTTTGCTCTTTACCTATTTTTTCAGCAGTTTCCAAGATGATATTATGCGCTTCTTTTCGCCAAGTCTCGTCAAAAGTGCGAAGAGTTCCGGCGATGGTTGCCGAGTCGGGAATGAGATTTGTTAAACCGTCAGCTACAAACTTTCCAAACGCTAAAACTGTTTTAACCTCTTTCGGATTTTGCCGTTCTATATTTTCTTTAATTTTTTTTAACAAATCGATGCCGACTTCCACGGGGTTAATATATTCGTTGGGTAATGCCGCATGTCCTCCTTTGCCAATAATTCGGATATGAATTTCATCGGTCGAAGCCATAAACGCCCCTTCTCGTATTCCAATACAGCCTGTTTCGATTTCGGGTGTAACATGTTGAGCGAAAATAGCGTCTGTAGGAGGAGAATGAAGAACACCTTCTTCTATCATCAATTTTGCTCCGCCGGGGTATTCTTCTTCCGAAGGTTGAAATATTGCCTGTACAACGCCTCCGAAATCTTCTTTTAAGTCGTTCATTATCATCAAAGTACCGAGCAGTGAAGCTATATGTGCATCGTGTCCGCAGGCGTGCATAACACCGGGAATGGTTGAAGCATAAGGCACGTTAGCTATTTCTTGAACGGGCAGTGCGTCCATATCGGCACGTAAAGCGATAACACGATGGGCGTGTCCCTTTCCCTGTAATTGAGCTATGACGCCGTGCCCGGCAATATTACGCCGATAAGGTATTTGTAATAAATCCAGCGTTTGGCAAATTTTTTTTGCCGTATTCTCCTCTTTTCCTGATAATTCCGGATATTGGTGAAAGTATCTTCGTAAGCCTACAACAGTATTAAAATGGCAATCTGCTAACTTATGAACCCGTTTCATCTTTTGCTTCTGGATTTAGAAAAATTTAGCAACAAAAATAAGAAAAACATTTGTTTTAAATGGTATAATTTGAATTTTACAAACAGAAATTTAATTAAATAGTAGTAGCATAATATTTTTTTTCTTATTTTTGCAGTTCCAAAAAATGCGTAATGCTTAGGCATTTTTTATTCCAAAGCTTAGGATAGAGATGAAAGTGATGAAATTTTGACATATGTAAAATTCTAGCTAATAAAAAATGTATCTTTGCATTTTTTAAGATATTTTAAATATGAAATTTTTTATTACAAAAATAGTTTTTTTCTGTTTTATAGGTTTAGGTTTTAACACTTTAAACGCACAGAATCCCAATAGTGTGAGCTATCAATTTTTATCGGACGCCTTAATAGTTAACGAAAATTTAAATGCTTTTTTGCTCCCCCAAATTTCTACGATTTCTTATGAGAACGGCTCTCTTGCACTTTCACAACGTAATGCAAAAAAAATATTTGCCGATGTTGCGTCTATTTCTAATTTATATCAGCAAAATAATGCTTTTAAAGATGTTGTGTTTATCGAAATTTTAGTTCGTAATCAGAATGACAACAATTTCTCTTTGCAATTATCTCAACTTCAATCGTTTACACAATTAGAGTATGTATTAGTTACTTATGCCTACGATATTTGTAGTAACAATCAGGTTAACTGTATAGAAAATAATTTACGTAGTAAAATTGTCGGAGATTCTTCTCTAACAGTTTTATATCGCCTTGATTTACCACGTTAAAAAAGCTGAAAATAATGCAAAATCATAAAATAAAATCTTTATTTTTTATACTGTTTCTTCTGTTTGGATATCATTTTTCCTTTGGGCAGGTTCGTGTTTCTTTTACGCCTAGAGCATCGCAATATTCCCCCGATAATCACATGTACTATTTAAAAGGAGATTATCAATTAATCGGGAATACCAATTTAACGTTAGTAAATTACGGTACGGCTACAGGGAACGGGAATGTGAATATGCAATATGTTGATATTGACGATGATCCTATAACCATCAACTCCTCCATGGCGGAGCTGACATTTCGCTCTGAAAACGGTTCCGTTCCTCATTGCTCGGACATTGTTTATGCGGGGCTTTATTGGACGGGGCGTGCGGCAAATGCCGATAACGGTCCTTTTTCGTGGGTTATAGGGGGAAGTGAGAACAATATAGTTTATCAATCCGGGGGAAGTCCTGTCGGCTGTTATACATTAGTTATATCTTCTTCCGGATCAAGTCAATCAAATATTGTTACGTATGAGTTTATACCTAATAATGGTGGAACCCCAATAACGTTTAGATATTATGGAGACCGAAATAGTAATTTTAGTTTAACTATACAAGTGGGGAGTGGTACTCCGACACAATATACCGATGTAACTTTCCCTAATGCCCCAACCGGTGGTAATACTAGGAATAGAACCGTTACTTTTAATTCCCCCTTTAGATTAAATACGGGGGATTGTACTATTTTTATTTCAAGTTTGACTAAAAGAACCGCTAGTGGTACAAGTACCAATCTCTATGCTACGACTGTGAGTGGCACTATTGGTAGTGAAACGACAACCGTTAGCGGAGGGCAAATTCAGGGGTATAATGTAACGATAACGTCTACAGGTACCGGAAGTAGCAATGCGACTACTTATACCTTGGTTAAAGGAAGCGAAACAGTTACTTTTAATTTTAATGGGGCAACTTATTCGTGCAGGTTTTTAGGTTGGTCAACGTGCGACAATCATCTTTTGACAGTAACCCGCAATGGCGTTACTACGGATTTAACAAGTGCGGCTTCTTTTACCGGAACAAAAGATAATAATACGAGCCCACGAACAGCCACTTTTGGCACCCCTTATGAATTGGAACCCGGAGTTTTTATAACACGACTAAATAAAATTTCTAACAATCTCACTTCCGGTAATACAGGCAATTTTTATATAACACATGGTATAGAAACAGATCCTGTTATGTTACAGAAAAATAAAATTTTTTTCAAACATGAGTCCGAAGAGAATTATCAACCTTTTTTTGCATCTTCACAAGATATCTGGTATCCTTCAGACCAAGATAAATATATGTATGTGGCATATAAGGAGGTAACCGATTATGTGAAAGCACATGGGTTAGGGGATTATTATGTGGCGAATATGGCATTAGTTGAAGGCAATGGAGGAGGAACAGGATACTTCGGAGGCTGGGGATTGGTCGTAATTTACCAAAATTCATTGATGAATTGGCGTAATATTACTGTTTTTGACGGTTACGCTCACGTTGATGTTAACAATACAAATGTAGTAGTAAATATTGAGGGTTTTCACACCATACAAGCGGGTAATGTTCACCTAAAATTAGGCGTTATGGCTGGGGAAGGAGATGCTGATATTGATGGCGACTTCCTGCAAATAAGAGACCAAACCAACTCTTATATTTATTTAAACCATGGCGCCAATAGTGCCAATGATTTTTTTAATAGTTCTATTTATACGGGAGGGAATGCTCGTAATCCCAATTTAATAAATAGTACGGGGGTCGATATCTCCATGTTTGAAGTTGATAATCCTAATAATAGTGTTATTACGAATGACCAAACCTCTGCCTCTTTCCGATTAGGTTCTACGCAAGACGCGTATGTTATCTTTGCGCTTATTATGGGAGTGGATGCCTATGTTCCTGCCCTTGACGGACTTAATGTCGTATCAGAAATTAATAATATTTCTATTTCGGATACCGTAAGCACTATAACTGTCCACCCTGGGGATACGGTAGAGTATAAGCTTGAGGTTAGAAATTTAGGACTTGAGAGTGTTGTTAATGCTCACGTTACGATTCCCATTCCTTACACCTCAGAATATTTTTCGTCTTATACGGTCTATACTAATGGTGTTACCGGAACGGTTAATTATGACCCTACCGAAGGAGCAGGCGGTACCATACTTTGGGATATCGATGAAGTTCCGCCCGGAACTATTCATGACGTTTATGCTACGTTGTATTATAAATTAATAATCACCGATGATTGCGATATTTTATCCGGTAGTAATTGTGATTTGTATAATAATACGTATGGAGAGATTAGCGGTCAAGGTGAGGTGTCAGCTATTCCTTTTGCCCATCTTAACTTTATCAGAGGATATCATTATGAAGGCGATTGTATAGG
>DUOL01000008.1 GCA_012838875.1 Bacteroidales bacterium
CTTGTTGAAATTGCTCTGGAAACATTTAATTGTGATTTTTTTCAAATATTGATTTATATTAAAAATAATTGTATATTTGCAGCATTATTGAAACGTTATGAGTATTGTTTGACGCCAATCTGCGGATCTTGCTTATAGCGTTTCAATTTTATTAGGCAAATCCTTTGTAATAGAATATAGATAAAATTTCCCGGCATTTTTTATTCCACCCTTGTATCTTCCCAAAAATGCAAATAAGAAGTTGTTTAAGTTGAGAATCGCTTTTAAAAAAATCTATCTTTACATGTTTACCATAACTGTACCTGTTAAATTTTTACAACTCGTTTTAACTTCTATGCTATTCACATAGTCTAACAATACGATTATATTCGTATTTTTGTTTTTAATTTTGATTTCGCATTGAAGTATCAACATAATATTTAAGCTATGAACAATTTATTATTTTCATTTTTAATTCCGTTTATGATGTTGTTTACACCTGCAGACAGCACTATAATAGACACAGATCCTATTTTTGATAAAGAGAACTGCACTTGCAAAGAAATTCCTCTATATGGGAAAGTTCGAGTAATAGATAATCCGTATGCCGACTTTGATGTAAAAATTGTGGAGGTATTTCCGGATATAAATGTACAAAAAGTGGAAGTCGCTGCGAGTGAGTGCGGACAATGGCAATTTGTCGAATATGGCGAAGATTTTACCATACGATACGTAGATGTATTTCCAGATTTCTCTATACGATTTGTTACCGTATTTCCTGGTATATATTGAAAAAACATAGCTACTACTACATTAAGTTATGAATCGCCTAAAAAAATCTATCTTCACGCATTGAAATAAGATAGTATCCGCTGTTCTGAATAGCTCTTTAAATTCCTTTTCAAGACGAATTAATTCTTGTTGAAATTGCTCTGGTGACATTTAATTGTGATTTTTTCAAATATATGATTTATATTAAAAATAATTGTATTTTTGTAGCATTGTTGAAACGTTATGAGTATTGTTGACGCCAATCTGCGGATCTTGCTTATAGCGTTTCAATTTTTTAGGCAAATCCTTTGTAATAGAATAGAGATAAAATTTCCCGGCATCTTTATTTCCCCTTGTATCTTCCCAAGTGTAAATAAGAAGTTGTTTAAGTTGTGAATCGCCTAGAAAAATCTATCTTCACGCATTGAAATAAGATAGTATCCACTGTTCTGAATAGCTCTTTAAATTCCTTTTCAAGACGATTTAATTCTTGTTGAAATTGCTCTGGAAACATTTAATTGTGATTTTTTTCAAATATTGATTTATATTAAAAATAATTGTATATTTGCAGCATTATTGAAACGTTATGAGTATTGTTGACACTGGTTGGTGGATCTTTGCTTATAGCGTTTCAATTTTTTAGGCAAATTCTTTGTAATAGAATATTGATAAAATTTCCCGGCATTTTTTATTCCCCCCCCCTTGTATCTTCCCAAATGCAAATAAGAAGTTGTTTAAGTTGTGAATCGTTTTAAAAAAAGTATCTTTACATGTTGAAACAACATAGACGCATTCTCCTTTAGATGCAAATAAACCAGAAAATGAAGATGAATGCTGTAATACGATTTAATTTAAGAATCAAACCAAAACATTTAAGCATAATGAAATATGCGGAAAAGCATTTAAGGAGGTAATATGGTTGGGAAGTTTTAGACTACAAAATCAGGCGGAATTGATAGCAACGATGTTC
>DUOL01000056.1 GCA_012838875.1 Bacteroidales bacterium
GAACCCCTTGTAGACCAACGGAGTACAACGTGGAGCAGCCGCTATACCTTTAGCGGGAAGGAACGAGACAGCGAAACGGGCTACTCCTACTTCGGTGCCCGCTACTACAATTCCGACCTAAGCATTTGGCTGAGCGTTGACCCGATGAGTGATAAATACCCCAACCTAACACCGTATAATTATTGTGCGAATAATCCGGTAATTCTGGTGGATCCGGACGGGAGGGATTGGGTGGAACGAGAAGTAGAAGGCAGAAAAGAGGTTTATTACGACAGATCTGTTAAATCTCAGTCTGATGTAAATGAAAAATATGGCAAGGACTCTGGTGTTAAACATCTTGCAGATGGATCGCAGGTTGGTAATGGAAAATATACTGTTTATAATGATTACGAAAAAAACAAGGATGGTGTCATGATGAATTCAAAAGGAGAGACAGTAAATCCAAATAGAACTATAATATATGGCGAAGACTTCACTTTATTTGCTGGTATTACTGATCAAAGCGTAAACGCAGAAACTCTACATGATAATCTGTTTGGTTCTAGCTATATAGGTGCCGATAATCCTAGAAATTATAAAGGGGAAGATAATTATGATTATCAGCCGACATGGAGTTTAACAGAGATGGCCGCATATCGTCATGACAAGGCATATGATGCTGTTGGAGCAAAAGGAGTATCAGGTGCTTTTTTTAACCAAAATACTAAATGTGCAGACCAATGTTTAATTAAAGAGTGCAAAACTATATCGCGTAATCCTAATATAAGTGCATCAGAAAGAAATAGGGCAAGAAAAATTGCTTTTGGTTTTTCTTGTATTAATTTTATATTCAAAACTCCACGATATTAATTAATTTTACAATTATGAAATGCATTAACAATATACTAAAATGTGTTTTTATTATCGTATCTATAATGATTTTTGCCGGTATTATATGGTCATTATGGTTCGTGGCAAATTTTCATGGTGATACATATGGTAAGTCTGAAGCATACGTAATTAATCTTAACACCAAAAAAGATAGTAGAATTGTAGCTTCTTCAGATATTGTTAATTTTTTGTTTGCCTTTCAAAATTCACATCCTCAGTATCGACTAATTAACATTAATTCAAAAGGAGAAAAATATCATTATTTTTCAGATAAAATAGAAAATCGTAGAGAACAATATATGGTTTTCTTTTATTTTGAAGATGTTGATATGACTTTTTCCTGTATAACTGAAGTAACGAGTCGTAACAATTCTTTAATAAAATTGTATGCCGTTAATAAAGGCACCATTTTTAGACATTGGGAAAGAGTAAATAATTATAAAGAAATATCTCGTAAAACAAACAAGAAAATAAAAAAGAAGTTTGAAACAGAAATATTAGACAATCTAGGAGTAAAATGGAGATATAAGAGATTTTGGGATTAAACAGAGTGTTTGTTTATATTTCATAGAATTTACAAATATGAGTTGAGTTTAAGTATTAAAATATTTGCATTTTTACATAATATGTCATCTCCAACAACTGGTACTATAGATAATTACTTTTACTACCCCGACCATTTGAGTTGCAGTAGCTGGATTACCTATGGTAGCAGCAACACAATACAACATCTGCACTATCTCCCATTTAAAAAGCTATGCTTTTTTCCCTCCTTGGCGTTCGGACATGAAAAACTTGTTTTTCATGACGCTCACTACCTTCATAGGTTTGGCGAACCCCTTGTAGACCAACGGAGTACAACGTGGAGCAGCCGCTATACCTTTAGCGGGAAAGAGCGAGACAGCGAAACGGGCTACTCCTACTTC
>DUOL01000251.1 GCA_012838875.1 Bacteroidales bacterium
ACGCTAAGCCAGATGCTTAGGTCGGAGTGGTAGTAGCGGGCACCGAAGTAGGAGTAGCCCGTTTCGCTGTCTCGTTCCTTCCCGCTAAAGGTATAGCGGCTGCTCCACGTTGTACTCCGTTGGTCTACAAGGGGTTCGCCAAAAGGTAAATATTCGCAATACTGCACCCCATTCTTCGCACTGTCCGTCACCCACGAAGTAGAACCGAGGTGGTCAGGGTGGTAGAAGTAACGGAGCGTTTTCATAATCTTTGAGGATTAATACGGCAAAGGTAAATAAAAAGTCGGAATTGATCACACATGTCCAAAAAGGTCAAACATTCCAGAGTGGGGAAATACACTATCCTTTTTTTGTAAGAATATAAAATTCAGGAACATGAAATTCTATCCATTCTCCTGGTGCAATTTTTTGCCATGACTTTAAGTATATCAATTCTTTTCCTCTAATTTGCAATTTCCATATAAAAAGGCGTTTTCTATGTTCAGAATCTATTGGAAAATTTTCTTCATATGCACTTTTTTGCTCAAATAATGTTATAATATTATCCTCTATAGTATAAATACCCCAAATAGTATCGCCTTTTTCACAAGAATAATTCTCGTATTCCGTACTATTTTTAAATAAAACATAATCTTGGCAACTATCTGCAACATTATACACCCATATTGTATTAATAATAGAAGAAGAATCAATATTTTTCACTTGTTTTTCATTTTTTTTACCAAATTGACATTGAGAGTAGCAAAATGTACAAACAGCAAAAAAACATAATATTATCAATTTCACTCTTAATACCATACATTTACATCATTTATAGTTACATCCATCTTTTTTATATACTGAAGGTTTCGGTGTACTTCTTAAATAATAAACACCTTCAAATCCCATCAAATTTTTTCCAAATTCACGCCATTTTACTTTTGAACCGGCACCGTTATAACCTGTTTGGCATCCTGTTGATATAGGATTTCCCATACTAGTCGTTAATGAAGCTCTTCCATAATTACCTAAATGAAAATATATATAATCCATTACATGTTCTTCTATTGGCTTCCAATTACCTTTACTATCCTTGTTTTTTTTCTGAATAGGATTAAAATTTCCTTTAACAGTTGGACAATTACCTCCATTATTTATTAATAAGGCTGCTTCTCCATTATATTCCGCATATGATGCAGGATAAATTCCTTCAGCCAAAGTGCCATAAGTTTCAACATCACAAGGTATAGTGTTCCCATAAATTGTTGCTGACGGACCAGTTTTGTCACTTTCTAAATACAAATCAAACCTTGCAGTATTTATTGGTTCGTTTAAATTTTCATCTCGATTATGTGTTCCCACAAGTACATTCTTACCTAAATATTTTCCATTAATTTTCACATCTTCCATCGCTTTTTGTGAGGTCGCTTTATCATCCCATATAATTTGTCCATCTGTTGTTTCGTACCAATCCCTCCCGTCCGGATCCACCAAAATCACCGGATTATTCGCACAATAGGCATAGGGTGTTAAGTTCGGGTATTTGTCGCTTAGCGGGTCTACGCTAAGCCAGATGCTTGGGTCGGGGTGGTAGAAGTAACACAACGTTTCCATAATCTTTGAGGATTAATACGGCAAAGGTAAATAAAAAAATGAAAGAATAGGCACCTAATTAAACAATTCTTATTTCTTAATTTTTATCATGTCACCCCTTCAGGGTTCTCTAAATTTTGGTATACCTTTTTGCTACAATCATATCTGTTTTCCTACTTGGAGATATGAAACCTTTTGGAGAAATAATTACAGATTTCAGAACTTTAGTGCTAAATTATTTAGAGTATAATTGCTTGAAATTCAATATTATTATCAAAAAAATAGTCCATTTTTCTAGTATGCTGCGAAAACTGTCGTAAAAATACCCTTTTCGTAACGCATTATCCACATAGGTAATTCATCTACGTAAAGTAAGGTTGAAAATGGTTTTTGGGGATCAACATCAGGTTCAGGTTCCACATTTATAGAGATTGTTCCCTGTCCACATGATGTGAAAAATAGTTCTGGTGTATTTTGCAACATTAAAAATTGCCTCTCCTTAACTTCAAAGTAACCTACATATTCCGGTATAGCTGTTTTATAAACGGATATTGTTGTAGATACAAAAATTATATAGTCATCCCCTCTTGGTTCAATATTTACAACAAAACATAATTGACTGTCTTTCGGTTTGATTTTATCAACAATAATCTGAATTTCAGATTCTAACATGGAACTGGCTATATATTTTTCCATTTTAACTTGAACATATTCACCTTGAGTAAAAACGTCAAAACAAACTGTTAAGAAAAATGAAAATAAAATAAATAGTTTCATAAAAATATAAATTAATAACCAAAATCTGATGCTTTAGAATCTTTACTATATGGTACATACTCACCAGTACCCGGTAAAAAAATATTAAACTTCGGGGAACTACTTCTTTGAGGATATTTTCTTGTATACCAATCAGTTATATTTTTTGCAGATGGCACATCTCCTGTTTTGCCAGTTCCTGTTTTGTCAGTTAAACCTGGTATTCCAGAAGGAATAGCAGTGTTATTCGGATGACTATGGTTTATTTCTCTAATAGTATAATGATATTGTAATTGCCCTGATATTATGGTGTTTATTCCAGGTTCAGTATATTCAATGTGTCCTGTAGTTAAAAAATTTAAACCTCTATCTCCTTTAATTCCTGTTTTAATATGTCCCCATTCTACACTAGTATTTTTTGTAGCCACAAATTCAAAAAGACGTTTGGCATTATCATCACCACGGACTTTATAAATATCAACATTAGTAACAGCTTGTTCTTTAGTTCCATCCTCATTTCTCTTGGTATACAACGCTTTTTCAGATCTTGTACTTATAATTGTTCAATAATTAAATATTTCTTCTTTCCCATTAATAATAAATTTATCATATTCTGTTGTAGAAGTATGCTTTATAACCTGACCTAAATCATCTAACTCCCATATATCCCTCCCATCCGGATCCACCAAAATAATAGGATTATTCGCACAATAGGCATAGGGAGTTAAGTTCGGGTATTTGTCACTCATCGGATCAACGCTCAGCCAAATGCTTGGGTCGGGGTGGTAGAAGTAACACAACGTTTCCATAATCTTTGAGGATTAATACGGCAAAGGTAAATAAAAAAATGAAAGAAAATGCTCACAATTTTCATTTCTTAATTTTTATTATGTCCCCCCTTCGGGGTTCATTTTCCCCTTTCCGCTCTCCACTTTAAACTTAAATGGCTTTGCACGAGCAGGTTGGCTGCGTGAGGCGCTTAGGTGGAAAGCCCGCAAGGGCGGAAGCCGCTGGGGACGCGGCGGCAAAAAAGCGAGCTTGTAAGCTCTTTTTGCCG
>DUOL01000057.1 GCA_012838875.1 Bacteroidales bacterium
GGCTGCGTGAGGCGCTTAGGTGGAAAGCCCGCAAGGGCGGAAGCCGCTGGGGACGCGGCGGCAAAAAAGCGACTTTAGAAGCTCTTTTTGCCGCTTTGCGACCCCACGGCTTGTGCCCGCGGACTTGGAACCGGGCGCCGACCCGTGAGCGTCAGCGAACGGGACACGCCCAAATAAAAAATAAAATCATTTTTCTCTTTATTAGTACTGAAAAAAAAGTTATCTTTGCAGATTAATTTCAGATAACATGAGTACCATAACCATTGAGGATAAAACCTTTGTAAAATATATTTCCGATGAGGAAATAGATAAGCAAGTTCAACGAATTGCTCGACAAATAAACGAAGATTATAAAGATGACATTCCTATCTTAATTTTTACTCTTAATGGGGCTATTGTTTTTGCGGCTGAACTGCTGAAAAAATTGACTATTCAATGTCGCATTTCTTGTATTCGTGTTGCTTCTTATGACGGAACTAAAAATTCCTCCGTTAAAAATATTATCGGATTAGTGGAAGATTTGGAAAATCAACGTGTTATCGTTATTGATGATATTGTTGATACGGGAAACACCTACGAAGTTGTAAGAAATATGCTTTATGAAGCAAAAGTTAAAGATGTTAGAATTGCAGCAATGACTTTCAAGCCGGAAGCTTACAAAAAACCATTCCCTCTTGATTATGTGGGCTTTGAAATACCTAATAAATTTATAGTCGGACACGGACTTGATTACAACGGATTAGGTAGAAATTTACCGGATATTTACCAACTAAAGACAGAATAATATAATTTCAACAAATATGAATGCAAAAAGTCGTTTTAGTATTGTTTTATTTGGTTCGCCTGGTTCGGGAAAAGGTACGCAAGCCGAGTTAATTGCAAAAAAATATAATCTTGAACATATTTCAACGGGAGACCTCTTTCGTAACGAGTTAGCCAATGAAACGGAACTCGGATTGAAAGCAAAAAGTATTATGGAACAAGGACATCTCTGTCCGGACGACATTACACTGAATATGCTCTATCAACATATTCAAAAATTAGAGCCCGATAAAGGAGTTATCCTTGACGGTGTTCCACGAACTATACAACAAGCAGAAATGATGCAAGGTGTTAACTTTGAACATGTTATTCCTGTTTCAATAGTGATTTATTTGAATGTGGATAGAGAAGTAGTTATTCAACGAATGCTGAAACGAGCTAAATTGCAGAACCGTGCTGATGACACGCCCGAAACTATTGAAAAACGATTGGAAAACTACGAAATCTCAACAGCTCCTTTAAAGTCATATTATGCTAAAAAAGGAATTTTGTTCGAAGTACAAGGTATGCACTCTATAGACAATACTTTTAAACAAATTTGTGAAATCATTGATTTACAACTAAAAAAATAACTTTTTATAACTTAAATTTTTTGAATAGAAATCTTCTATTATGAAAATTATCGTTGATACACTTAATATAGACGATTATAGCAAAATACTTTTTAAGAATTGTAAAATTGAGATAGACGAAAAAGCGGAAAAAAGAGTAGAAGAGAGTTACAATTTTTTAAAAAAGTTCTCTATTGATAAGCTTATTTATGGAATCAACACCGGGTTTGGTCCTATGGCACAATATCGGGTTGATGAAAATCAACAGCAACAATTACAGTATAATTTTATACGAAGCCATGCCACCGGTGCCGGCAACGTGTTGTCTGCTCCGTATGCTCGTTCGGTTATGATTGCCCGCTTAGTTACCCTTTTACGCGGCTATTCGGGTGTCCATAAAGAAGTGCCTTTGTTAATTAAAGAATTTATCAATAGAGGAGTAGTCCCTCAAATTTTTGAACATGGTAGCGTTGGGGCAAGTGGCGACTTAGTACAATTAAACCACCTTACACTCAATTTAATAGGTGAAGGAGAACTCTTTTATCAAGGAGAAAAAATGCCGGCGAAGCAGATGTTTGAAATGACAGGGCTAAAACCGATAACGATGCATATTCGTGAAGCTCTGTCGCTGGCAAACGGCACCTCTTGCATGACCGGAATCGGCATTATTAATGTGATAAATGCTAAAAAAATTCTTTCGTGGGCTACGATAGCTTCAGTAATGGTTAATGAAGTCGTGGCTGCCTTTTCCGACTATTTTTCACAAGAACTGAATAATGTAAAATTACATAACGGGCAACGGAAGATAGCGGAGAATATGCGTAAAATCGTGGCTGGCAGTCAACGCATGCGTGATAGAAAAACAGACTTTTATCAGAATAACGGAACCGAAAAACACCTGAAGATAAAAGTACAAGAGTACTACTCCTTACGTTGCGTGCCGCAAGTTTTAGGTCCCGTGTACGACACCATTGAGTATTGCGAAAATGTTTTAATTAACGAATTGAACTCCGTGAGCGACAACCCTATTATTGACGCCGAAAACCAAAACGTTTTTCACGGTGGGAATTTTCACGGAGACTACATCGCTATTGAAATGGATAAACTAAAAATAGCGATGACGAAGTTGACGATGCTTTTGGAACGTCAAAGCAACTATCTGTGCCACGACAAAAACAATCAACTCTTACCGCCTTTTGTCAACTTAGGCGTGTTAGGGCTCAATTATGGGATGCAAGCACTACATTTTACAGCTACCTCTACGACTGCTGAGTCGCAAACACTCTCAAATCCGATGAGTGTGCATAGCATACCTTGTAATAATGACAATCAGGACGTGGTAAGCATGGGAACAAACGCCGCTCTGATAACCCGAAGCGTCATAGAAAACGCATATCAAGTTACCGCTATCCATTTTATGATTATAGTTCAGGCTATTGAATATTTGAAAATCCAAAATCAGCTTTCTCCTACTACGCGGAAAGTTTATAATGAAATAAGAGAGATTTTCCCAGTCTATATTAAAGATGTGCCGATGTATGATTCGATTAGAAAAATTGTTGATTATTTGAAAAAAATAGATTAAAATCGACTTTAAAATTATTTAGATATAGCGATGAAAAGTGCATTAGTAACAGGCGGTTCACGAGGAATTGGAAGAGCAGTCTGCTTAGAGTTGACTAAAATGGGCTACGCCGTCATTATCAACTACTTGTCAAATGAGGAAAAAGCGAAAGAGGTTAAGGCGATGATTGAACAGCAAGGAGGAACTGCTTTTTTACTACCTTTTGATGTTGCCGATAGTGAAGCGGTGGACAAAGCTCTCTTAGGGTGGGAAACGGACTATCCGGACTATCCGATTGAAATTTTGGTTAATAATGCCGGTAGCAGAAAAGATAATTTGATGATTTTTATGGATAATGAAGACTGGCATTCAATCATTGCGATGCATTTGCACGGATTTTTTTATGTTACAAGGAGGGTTTTAAAAAATATGCTGATACGGCGTTACGGTAGGATTGTCAACGTTGTCTCCTTATCGGGTTTAAAAGGTTTGCCCGGACAAACAAATTATTCTGCGGCAAAAGCCGGTATTATCGGAGCTACGAAAGCACTGGCACAAGAGGTAGCTCGAAAAAATGTTACCGTTAATGCGGTAGCACCGGGATTTATTCATACGGATATGACAAGCGATTTAGATGAAACGCAATTAAAATCTCTAATTCCGATGAATCGTTTCGGAACAGCGGAAGAGGTCGCCTCCATAGTTGCTTTTCTTGCTTCAAAACAAGCATCTTATATCACAGGCGAAGTTATTTCAGTAAACGGAGGGCTCTATACATAATCAATGGTCTAACTAAAATCAGTACTATGAAAAGAGTTGTTATAACGGGAATGGGTATTTACTCTTGTCTTGGTAATAATTTAGAAGCAGTTACCAACTCATTATATCACGGAAAATCCGGTATTGGCATTGATGAAAAGAGAATTGAATATGGATACCGTTCACCTTTAACGGGCATCGTGGAGGTTCCAAAGCTAAAAGGGGTATTGGACCGGCGACTTCGCGTCGGCTTGGCGGAAGAGGCTGAATTTGCCTACATGGCTACTGCCGAAGCTTTGAAAAATGCCAATATAGACATGGATTTTTTAGAAAAAACGGAAGTAGGAATCCTTTTTGGTAACGATTCGTCTGCAAAAGCCGTCATTGAGGCACATAACATAGCCGTTGAAAAGAAAGATACCACACTGATGGGTTCGGGAGCGATTTTTCAATCTATGAACTCTACCGTAACCATGAACTTATCTACAATTTTCAAGATAAAAGGGATTAACATGACTATCAGTGCGGCGTGTGCCAGCGGCTCACATTCAATAGGATTAGGATTGATGTTTATCAGGAACGGACTTCAAGATATAATCATTTGTGGCGGAGCACAAGAGACCAATTTTTATTCGATGGGTAGTTTCGATGCGTTAGGTGTTTTTTCGGCGCGTATCAATGAACCCACCAAAGCGTCTCGTCCTTTCGACAGAGATAGAGACGGGTTAGTTCCCAGCGGCGGCGCGGCAACCGTTATTCTTGAAGAATATGAACATGCCGTTAAACGCGGAGCTCCGATTATCGCCGAACTATTAGGCTACGGCTTCTCCTCAAGTAGCGGCAACATATCACAACCGAGCGACGTAGGTTCTTATATCGCCATGGAACGAGCCTTACGTGACGCAAACGTACCGCCCGCAGATATTGACTACGTGAATGCTCACGCCACCTCAACACCGCAAGGCGATACGTACGAAGCTATCGCTATTGAAAGAATGTTCGCCCCTTACAAAACGCCCGTCAGCTCAACAAAATCAATGACCGGACACGAATGTTGGATGGCAGGTGCCAGCGAAATTGTTTACTCAAACCTGATGATGCAAAATCAATTTATCGCCCCTAATATCAACTTTGAAAATCCGGACGAGTATTCGCAAAAAATTAATATTATCCCTGAAACCATAGAGAGAAAAATTAATATTTATCTCTCAAACTCTTTCGGCTTCGGAGGCACAAATAGTGCATTAGTTGTAAAAAAATGTAAATAGTGAGTTCTATTTCCTTTTTAAAAGAATTTTTTTATACTATCTTTGCAATACTTTTTTACCTTTATTACGATTATTTATAAATTTTAAAAATAAACATTATGAACAAAGAACTATCATCATTGTATCCGTCAATCTTATGGGAAAATTTTGCACATATTTGCTCAATCCCCCACCCATCGAAACATGAAGAAAAAATTGTTGCTTGGCTTAAAGAGTGGGCTAAAAAAAATAACATCGAATGCTTGCAAGATAAAACAGGCAATCTTCTTTTCCGCAAACCCGCAACGCCCGGAATGGAAAATAGAACACCCGTTATTTTACAAGGACATATTGATATGGTTCCGCAAGCAAACAGCGATAAAAAACATGACTTTACCGTTGACCCCATAGAACCTATTATCGGTGAAGACGGCTGGGTAAAAGCTAATGGCACCACCTTAGGAGCAGATAACGGAATCGGATGTGCCGCCGGAATGGCTGTCCTCACAGACAAAAATGTTGCACACGGTCCCATCGAAGTGTTGCTCACTGTTGACGAAGAAACAGGTATGACCGGCGCTTTCGGAATAGAAAAAGGCTTTTTGAAAGGTGAGATTTTAATGAACCTCGACTCGGAAGACGAAGGCGAACTGTATGTTGGTTGTGCAGGCGGCATGGACGCTACTATCGAAATTAACTATAAAAAAGAGAAAACTTCTCCCGATATGGTCGGCGTTAGCATCCAATTAATGGGATTAAGAGGCGGACACTCAGGAATGGATATCAATGCAGGACGAGGAAATGCCAATAAAATTTCGGTGCGTCTTTTGAAAAAACTGATTAATAAAGTGGGCTTTAGACTCGCCTCATGGAACGGCGGCAATATGCGTAATGCAATTCCCCGCGAAGCAACCTTGTCCGGCGCCGTTTTAAAGGATAAATATGATTTAACACGTGAAATAATAGACGATTTTGCAAAAACTATAAAAAAAGAGTTTGCTTTAACCGAACCGAATATGGAAATTAAGGTCGAAAAAATAGCTCTGCCGGAAAATATTATCACCCCTTCCGACACATTAACCTTAGTTAATACCGTTTTTGCACTTCCAAACGGTGTGATGAGAATGAGCGACTCAATGCCCGACTTAGTGGAAACTTCCAATAATTTAGCGATTGTTGAAACTACCGAAAAAAGTGCGAAAATTTATAACTTAATGAGAAGCTCCGTCAATTCGGCAAAAGACGCAGTAGGAGATAAAATTACGGCAATAGCAGAATTGGCAGGCGGAAAAATTGAATTGACCGGGGGATATCCGGGCTGGAATCCGAATATGAACTCGCCAATATTGAAAACTATGAAAGAGGTCTATCTGAAAAAATATGGTAAAGAACCGAAAATTAAGGCTATCCACGCCGGTTTAGAGTGCGGATTGTTCGGACTGACCTATCCGGATTGGGACATGATTTCCTTTGGACCGACTATCAGACACCCCCACTCTCCAGACGAAAAAGTGAATATCGAATCGGTCGGTAAATTCTGGGATTATCTCGTAGAAACATTAAAAAATATTCCTATTAAAAAATAAAACATAGTTGTATGGTTGATAAGAAATTTATTGCTGATAATTGGCTGCCACGATATACAGGCATGCAGTTAAGTGAATTTGGAGAGTATATTTTATTGACCAATTTCAAAGATTACGTTTTTAATTTTGCAAAAATTGTTGACGCGGAAGTTCGTGGCATTTCGCACCCGATGCAGAGCGCCACAAAAAATAATATTACAATTGTCAATTTCTCGATGGGAAGCGCCATGGCGGCAACCGTTATGGATTTGCTCACTGCTATTATGCCTCGTGCCGTCTTATTTCTTGGAAAAACAGGAAGTCTAAAGTCTTATATCGGCATTGGTGAGTTGCTGCTGCCAATTGCGGCAATTCGCGGAGAAGGGACTTCTAACGATTATTTCCCTAAGGAGGTTCCCGCTCTACCGGCTTTTAATCTGCAAAAAGCAATCTCCTCCACAATTAGAGACTATGCTAAGGAGTACTGGACAGGCACGGTCTATACCACAAACCGCCGCGTTTGGGAGCATGACGAAGAGTTTAAAGCCTATCTGCGGAGAATTAGAGCTACTGCTGTCGATATGGAAACGGCAACCCTCTTTTCAGTCGGCTTCTATAATCGAATTCCTACAGGCGCCCTCTTGTTGGTCTCTGACCAGCCAATGGTTCCGGACGGTATTAAAACCGAGAAAAGTGACAAGGAAGTTAGTCGACAATTTGCTGAAATGCACTTGAGAATTGGGATAGATTCCCTCTATCAATTAATTAATAAAGGACTGACTGTCAAGCATTTACGCTTTGATTACTACTAAATAATAATCAATGTCTAACACATAGCCGACAAACAGCGATAACCCACGCATAATCAACTATTTATGTTGGTCGTTATTAATCATATAGATAATTTTTTTAGGGCGTGTCCCCTCGCTACGCTCGGGGTCGGCGCCCGGTTCCAAGTCCGCGGTCGCAAGCCGTGGGGACGCAAGGCGGCAAAAAGAGCTTACAAGCTCGCTTTTTTGCCGCCGCGTCCCCAGCGGCTTCCGCCCTTGCGGGCTTTCCACCTAAGCGCCTCACGCAACCAAC
>DUOL01000058.1 GCA_012838875.1 Bacteroidales bacterium
GTTTGAAAGCCGAACGTTACATCGGTCATACTCAAGTCGTTATCTATCGTTTTAGGAACACCCACAATAGGGATTCCCATTTCATGCAGTCCCAAAGAGATACGTTGTGAGCCGTCTCCTCCGATATTAATTACCGCATCGAAGCCCATTTTCTTCAAGCGTTCTTTTAAAAACAACGACCTATCTTCCATAATCCAAGTTCCGTCCGGTTGTTTTACGGGAAATTTAAAGGGACCACCCCGATTGGTTGTTTTAATAATCGTTCCGCCTTTCACATGAATCCCCGACACTAACTCCGGGGTCAATTCCACTATCTCTGCTTTATCTTTTAAAACCCCGTTAAACGACTCGATACTTCCAAAAACACGCCACCCGCCTTCATATTGAGCTCGTTTAACAATACCTCTAATCACCGCATTTAAACCCGGACAGTCCCCGCCGCCCGTAGTAACTAAAATTTTCTTTTCCTTCATTTTCAAATAAAAGTTGATATATAATTAAAAGGGAGAAATAAAATTTTGAAATTCTTCCCCCTCCATATCCTTAGCAGAAACTATCGGTTCCTCAACAAACCAATTAATTTTTAGTTGTGGGTCATTAAAAAGGATAGTTCCCTCTGCTGATTTATTATAGAAGTTAGAACATTTATAATGCAAAACGGTATCCTCTTCCAGTGCTGCAAAGCCATGTGCAAATCCCTCAGGGATAAAAAGTTGCAAATTATTATCCGCTGACAAAATGAGTGCATAATGTTGCCCGTACGTTTGGCTCTCTTTTCTCAAGTCAACAGCCACGTCAATAGCCGTGCCTTGCACGACACGTACCAATTTTGCTTGCGCATGAGGAGGCTTTTGGAAGTGTAATCCGCGAACAACCCCTTTTCGAGAAACGGACTGATTGTCCTGCACAAAAGAAACATGGATTCCTTTTGCGGCAAACTCTCGCTCATTATAAACTTCAGAAAAAGAACCGCGATTGTCGTCAAAAATAGTTGGTTGCACTATAAACAACCCTTCAAATGGTGTGTCAATAATCCGCATAAGGCATAAAATTTAGCTTCTAAAATTCAAAACAAAAATACAAAAAAAACAAACTCTTTTTAGAAACAATTAATAAATAAAAACACTTGAATATTTTTTAGGTCAGTTTGCAGACGCAGAAAGGAAAAAAGGTGGACAATTTTATACGCCTGCCAGCATTGTAAAACTCTTAGTAGAAATGCTTGCACCTGAAGCTGAAAAACGAGTATATGACGGTTGTTGCGGAAGTGGAGGCATGTTTATACAAAGTGAAAAATGTATAAAATTGGATAATTGGGGAACCTACCAAGTTAGAAATCGAAAAATTTTCATTAAAAATATTGTTTATATAAAAACCTTTTTTATATATTTGTTGCTGGAAGTTTCTATAAAAAGGTGATTTCAATATGCTGATACCCAATAATTTTATAAATTAAAAATCCACTTTATGAGAAAATTTTATTTCATTATTTTTTTCATTGTTTGTATAACTTTATCATTGGTTGCACAAACAACCGAATTGCGTTTTACCGCCAAGGATAGAAATCATTTGCATGTTCGCCTTGACAAAGTGCAAATTGTCAATTATACGCAAAGTTGGATGGAACTAATCTTCTATCCTGACACCGTATTAATTCTTACTACCGGCACCGGTATTGCAACTCTTGATGAGGCATCGACATCATTTTCAAGTGTGATGCCTAATCCGTCTTACGGAATTTCCGATATTAACGTTCAAACGGTCAAAGAGGAGTTTGTTCAACTTTCTCTCTTTGATGTACAAGGTAAAAAAATCACAGAACTACAGCAGTTATTGACGGTAGGGAAACATACGCTCAGGGTACATCTTTCCACGCCTCAACTATATTTGCTAACATTAACGATGGAGGATATCCAACACACTTTTAAAATAATTAACATTAGTAGTGGAGGGCAAGACAAGATAGAGTATCGTTCGGCAAACTCTGAATATCCTATGGTTTATGGAGGCGGAAGAGGGAAGGGAAATAGTGATAAACCTTTTAATATCGGCGATAATATGGGGTATTACGGTTATAAAACCGTAAACGGGGTGGAATATACGAGCATTCCTATAGAGCAAGCCCAAGATGGCTCGGAAGATTTTACACTACTATTTGACGCCGTATTGGTTACGCTTCCAACAGTAACGACCGATACAATTTCCAATATTACTGGTACAGAGGCACGCGGCGGCGGGAATGTAACTGATGACGGTAACTCCTCTGTTACATTGCGCGGTATTTGTTGGAACACATCTCCCAATCCGACAACCAATGACAACTTGTGGGGTGAAGAGAACGGATTAGGTACTTTTACGTGTGATATTACCGGATTGACACTTGGTACAACCTATTACGTTCGAGCTTTTGCCATCAATAGTTTAGGCACGGCGTATGGTAATGAAGTGAGTTTTACAACTTTGGGTCTTCCGACAGTAACAACCAATGCAATTTCCGGTGTTACTTCTACGGGAGCAATCAGTGGTGGTAACGTAACTTCTGACGGAAACTCCCCTGTTACAGCTCGCGGTATTTGCTGGGACACCTCTCCTAATCCGACACTTGCCGATAATGTTACGAATAATGGCAGTGGTTTGGGTAGTTTCACAAGTAATATTAGCGGTCTAACGCCTAGTACAACCTATTACGTACGTGCTTATGCCACTAATAGTGTAGGGACGGCGTATGGAAACGCAATAAGTTTTACCACATCCGCACCTCCTTGTAATCCTGTAACTGACATTGACGGCAATACCTATTTGGTTTTGCAGTTAGGTTCTCAATGTTGGATGCGGGAGAATTTACGCGTAACGAGATATGCCAATGGAACGAATA
>DUOL01000059.1 GCA_012838875.1 Bacteroidales bacterium
CCGATTTTATCGGAGACCCCAGAATTTCTATTTTCGATGCCGAAGCGGGAATTATGCTCAATCCTACCTTTGTTAAGCTAATAGCATGGTACGATAACGAGTGGGGATATTCCAATAAGGTACTTGATTTACTCTCTTATATGAACAGAGTAAAATAATTTGTAATTTAATTGTCTGAAAACCAATGCAATGGAAAGAGTGACTTATTTTGTTGATGTACTCCTTCCATTGCCGTTACCTGCTCTTTTTACCTATCGCGTTCCGAACGAGTTCGAACATACTCTTCAGTTTGGTATGCGTGTTGTCGTTCCTTTTGGGAGAAGTAAACTCTATTCGGGTTTGATAGTTGATGTGCATACTAAGGTCCCGAAGAGAATACAGGTGAAGTATATTTTAGAACTCATTGATGAACAGCCGATTATTTCCCCAAAACAGTTCCAATTGTGGCAATGGATAGCAGAATATTATATGTGTCACTTAGGAGAAGTTATGGCTGCCGCACTGCCCTCCGCACTAAAATTGGCAAGTGAAACTAAAATTATGCTTAATCCGGCTTTTAACGGGGACGTCTCCACCCTAACAGAAAATGAATTAAAACTCGCCGAAACACTGTCTTATCGAACACTTATGACCGTTGATGAGATTAGCAAAGCAATCGGTATTGCGAAAATTATTCCTCTTATTAAATCATTAATCGATAAAGAGATTATCATAACCGATGAAGAGATTAAAAATCCCTATAAGCCTAAAATAGAGACTTATATAGCACTTTCTCCCGATATTGCCAACAATGAAAAATCCTTTTTTTCATTAATTGATACCTTGGCAAGTTCCAAAAGAACTGAAAAACAGTCGGATTTATTACTCTCTTTCCTTCTGTTACAAAAAAAATCAGGCGCCAATTTGCAAAATTTCAGTATTAAAAGAAGTGATTTTCTTAAACAGGCTGAGGTCTCTGTTGCACGGTTGGAAACGATGCTTGAAAAGGGGATATTTGTTAAAAAAGAGGTTGTTGTTAGTCGTTTAACGGAATTTAAAGCGTTGGAGAATCCTTCTTCTATTGTTCTATCTCCACCTCAACAAGAGGCTAAACAAGAAATAGAACAGCAGTTTATGACAAAAGAGGTTGTTCTTTTACATGGTATCACAGGAAGCGGGAAAACGGAAATCTATATCAAATTTATTCAACAAGCGATAGAAGAGGGGAAGCAGGTTTTATATCTTTTGCCGGAAATTGCTTTAACTACGCAGATTGTCAATCGTTTACGGAAATATTTCGGTGATAAAATAGGTGTTTATCATTCAAGGTTCAATGAGTACGAGCGTGTGGAAATTTGGAACAGGGTTTTAAACCAAAATAAAGAGGGAAAACTGTCGCAGGATAAGTATCAAGTTATCTTAGGAGCTCGTTCGGCATTGTTATTACCTTATCAAAATCTTGGTCTAATTATTGTTGATGAAGAACACGACGGTTCTTATAAACAAATAGACCCTGCGCCCCGTTACCATGCTCGCGATGCGGCGATAGTATTAGCCAAAATTCATCAAGCCAAAACGCTCCTCGGAACAGCAACTCCTTCATTAGAAACTTATTATAATACAAAGTCGGGTAAATATGGAATAGTTGAACTGTTCCAACGTTATGCGGAAGGTCAACTGCCGGAAATTTGGACCGTGGATATACGAGAAGCATTGAAGCAAAAGAAGATGCGTGGGAATTTTACGCAATTTTTAATCGAAAATATTCAAGAAGCATTGTCCAAAAAGGAACAAATTATCCTATTTCAAAATAGGAGAGGATATTCTCTCCACCTTTTTTGCCACTCTTGTCAACACATACCCTCCTGTGAGTATTGTGACGTAACCTTGACTTATCACAAAAAGTTAAATTTATTAAAATGCCACTATTGCGGTTATGCTATTGATGTCCCTAAATCTTGCCCTATTTGTAAGAGTCATCATTTAGAGATGAAAGGTTTCGGTACTGAAAAGTTGGAAGAGGAGTTGCAAGCGTTGTTCCCTTCGGCAACGGTAGCACGCATGGATTTAGATACGACTCGTTCAAAAAGGTCTCATCAGCAGTTAATTACAGATTTTGAAAATAGGAAAATTGATATTTTAGTCGGTACACAGATGGTTACCAAAGGGTTTGATTTTAGCCATGTGAGTGTTGTAGGCGTTCTCAATGCAGATCAATTGATTTCATATCCCGATTTTAGGTCGTTTGAGCGGGCGTTTCAAATTTTAGCGCAGGTAAGCGGACGGGCGGGAAGAAAAAATAGCGAAGGGAAAGTGATTATTCAGAGCTATCAACCGAAACACCCTGCCTTACAATATGTTATAAAAAACGATTATGAGGCTATGTACCAACAACAAATCGCCGAACGGAAGCAGTTTCATTATCCGCCTATTTATAGGCTGATTAAAATCACTTTAAAAGATAAAGATGACGAAAAATTAGACAAGGCGGCGGCCGCTTTAGCCCCTATTTTAAAAGAGGCATTTCCAAGCCATATTTTAGGTCCGGAATATCCTATTGTCTCCAAGATTCAAAATTTTTATTTAAAAGATTTTTGGTTGAAACTCCCCAGAAACAGCAATTTGGCGTTCCAAAAGCAAAAGTTACAAAATATAATTTCTCAATTTCAAACTCAATCTTCTTTTAAGTCAATTCGAGTTGTTATCAATGTTGATAGTTGAAAAAATAGAGGTGTTTTCTTAAAAAAATATTAATTTGATATTTAGTTTATTTTTAATTTTCTTTAGGGCGTGCCCCCTCGCTACGCTCGGGGTCGGCGTACGGCTGCAAGTACGCGGGCGGGCAACGTGGGGTCGCAAAGCCGCAAAAAGAGCTTCCGCTGGTCGCTTTTTTGCGGCAGCGTCCCCAGCGCTTCCCGCCCTTGCGGGCTTTCCGCCTCCCGCCTCACGCA